>JBCDJA010000316.1:0-3756 GCA_038748465.1 Pseudomonadota bacterium | reverse complement strand
TTGTCTTTCCTGCCTATGGATCGGTCCTGGCTGCGGATCGGTCCTGCCTATACGGAACGGTCCTGGGTGTGGAGCGTCCCTGCTTGTGATTCGTTCCCGCCTTTGGCTCGTTCTTGCCCTTGCGCAGTTCTTGCCTTTAGGCCGTTCTTGCCTTTGGGCTGTTGGCACCCATCGATCTTACGCGCCCTTGGATCTTATCCGCCTTGGGATCTTATGCGCCTTTGGCTCGTTCTTGCCTTCGGATGTTTGGAACGCCTGGGGCTTAGGACTGGCACAGACCGCCTGTGATCAATCAATCCGCCCGCGTCTCAATCTCTTCGCGTTTTGATTCGTTCGCGTCTCGATTTGTTCGCGTCTCGATCTCTTCGCAACTGGTATCGATTAGTCGGTAGCCGAATTTGACCAAAAACAGTCGATCCGAGCGCTTCCGCTGGCACCCCCGTGCCCGGTCGAACTGATTGTCTCTCCTCCAGACGGCACGTCACCATAAGGCTGATCAATCGACACAAGAACACGTTGGCAATGCCAAACGCGACATAAAATTTCGGTCGAAAACGGCCTGTACGGTGTTGAATTAATTGCCTCGTTTCGTCAAGGCGACCGTCGGTTCCACCCGCAACCTAACGTCTCAGCCGCACTATTCCAACATTTTTTTCGCGCAACGCTAGACAATCGCCCCCTGTTAGAGACTTGCTGCTGTTTGGTGCAGGCACCCCTCAAGCCAGCACGTTTAGACATCGTGGCTTGCCCGACAAATCTTTTAGAATCGATAAACGATCGAAACCGGATTGCTTGGCAAGTTGTGCAACTGCGTCCTCTTGATCTTGTCCAAACTCGAAGAATGCTTGTCCCGACGCCTTGAGGTGCCTACGGCACCACGCAAGCAGCCCAGGATAGGCCACAAGCCCGGTTTCGCCGCCGATCAAAGCCCCGGTCGGCTCAAAGTCTCGCACCTCGGACATCAAATGGCGCCAGTCCTTGTGCGGAATATACGGCGGATTGGCGACGACAAGGTCCGCTTCCACCTCCAGCGCCTCGCCCCAATCGCCGCATGCAAACCATGCCCTTTCCGAACATCCATGACGACGTGCGTTCATGGCCGCCAGCTCGAGGGCCGGCAGGCTTCTATCAAGGCCAATTCCTACGGCATGCGGAGCATTGACCAAGAGTGATAACAAAAGGTTGCCCGACCCGGTACCGAAATCGACGACTGTGGGTGTGCCCGCGCAGGCGGTAAGCCGCGCTAGGGCCGCCTCGATCAGGGTTTCGCTGTCGGGCCGAGGGATCAGCACATGCCGATCGACCGTGAAGGTAAGGCCCCAGAATTCTTTCGACCCAAGAAGATAGGCCATTGGCTCGCCTGCCTCCCGCCGGGCGGCCAACCGCTCGATCCCCTCGCCGGCCTCGGGCGCCAGCAGCTCGCGCCCTTGGCGGATATAGGCCGCCTCATCGAGACCGAGCGCTTTGCAGACAAGTAACCGCGCATCAAGGGCGGGGCTTTGGCTGCCTGCCGCACCAAATCTCTTGGCCAGGCGATGGACGACCGCTTCAAGGGTCTCGGTCTGTGTTGCGGCGATCGCGCCCGCGCCGGCCGGTGCGCGAGGGCTACCGGAGGGGCGGTTATCCGTCATGGGCCCCATCATCGACCGCGGCCAGACGCGCCGCCTGATCTTCCTCAGCAAGCGGATCGATGATGTCATCAAGCTGGTCGCCTGCAATGATCTTGTCGAGTTTATAAAGCGTCAGGTTGATGCGATGGTCGGTCACCCGCCCTTGCGGAAAATTATAGGTTCGGATCCGCTCAGAGCGGTCGCCGGTGCCTACCTGGCCCTTGCGTTCGGCTGCCCGTTCGGCATCGATCCGCGCACGCTCCGCCTCAAACAGGCGAGCCCGAAGAATTTTGAGCGCTTTGGCTCGATTTTTGTGCTGAGATTTTTCATCCTGCTGGCTGACGACGATCCCCGTCGGAAGGTGGGTAATGCGCACGGCGCTGTCGGTTGTATTAACCGATTGCCCGCCTGGACCGCTCGCGCGAAACACATCAACCCGCAGGTCTTTCTCGTCAATCTGGACGTCGACATCTTCAGGCTCCGGCAAGACGGCAACTGTGGCGGCCGAGGTGTGGATCCGCCCCCCGCTTTCGGTTTCCGGCACGCGCTGCACACGGTGCACCCCGGATTCAAATTTCAGCCGGCGGAAGACCCCATCGCCTTTGATGGATACAACGATCTCCTTAAAGCCGCCAAGCTCGCTGTCGCTAACGGACATCACGTCAACCCGCCAACCCCGTAACTCCGCATACCGCTCATACATTCGAAAAAGATCGCCAGCGAACAACGCCGCCTCATCGCCGCCGGTGCCAGCCCTCACCTCTAAAATGGCGCTTAGGTCATCGGCCTTGTCCTTCGGCAACAACAACAGCTTTAACTTGGTCTCTAGCTCGGGCAGGCGTTTGTCGATCTCCTTGAGATCGTCATGCGCCATCTCCAAAAGGTCTGCATCTCCCTCAGGATCGCCGATAAGGGCCTCAAGGTCAGCCCGCTCGGCGCCGGCAGCAATGAACTCGTCAATCACCTCAACAACGGGCGTTAGCTCGGCATATTCTTTAGACCAACGGACAAACTCATCAGATCCGGGATCGCTTGCCATGAAGCGCGCCAAATCAGCATGTCGTTTGCGCAGATTGTCGAGTTTTTGAGGTGGGAGCACGGATCATCGTTGCCGGCCTGACGCCGGCCCTATTGGTCGTCTTACTCTGCCGCCGAGGGGATGACCCCCTCAGCCTGGGCAGCCTCGATTTGTTGGGCTTTGTCTTCCACAAGTCCGACAATGTGGTCGACGAGCTCTTTGTTATCGAGCTTGTGATCGGCGATGCCCGAGAGGTACACCATGCCCGAACCGGCCCCCCCGCCCGTAAAGCCAACATCGGTCATCGCCGCCTCGCCGGGACCGTTCACAACGCAGCCGATGATCGACAAGGTCATCGGTGTTGCGATGTGCGCCAGCCTGTCTTCCAGTACACGGACGGTTTCAATGACGTCAAAGCCTTGGCGTGCGCAAGACGGGCAGGAAATGATGTTGACCCCGCGGTGCCGCAGCCCGAGGGATTTCAGCATCTCAAAGCCGACTTTAATCTCTTCCACCGGATCGGCCGACAAAGACACACGCAGGGTGTCGCCGATGCCCGACCACAACAGCATGCCAAGCCCGATCGACGATTTGACAGTACCGCTCATGAGGCCGCCGGCCTCGGTAATGCCGATATGGAGGGGGTAGTCGCACGCCTCCGCCAGGCCCTGATAGGCCGCAATGGCCAAAAACACATCGGAGGCTTTGACGGAGATCTTGAACTCGAAGAAGTCGTTGTCCTCGAGGATCTTGGCGTGGTTGAGCCCACTCTCCACCATGGCCTCGGGGCACGGCTCGCCGTAGCGCTCCAACAGGTCCCGCTCGAGACTGCCGGCATTCACCCCGATCCGCATCGAACAGCCATGGTCGCGGGCCGCCTGCACCACCTCCCGCACCCGGGCGGGCGTACCGATATTGCCGGGATTGATGCGCAGGCACGCAGCCCCCGCCTCGGCGGCCTCAATCGCGCGTTTGTAGTGAAAGTGAATGTCGGCGACGATCGGCACCGAAACAGCCTTGACGATTTCCTTGAGCGCTGCCGTGGCGTCTTTATCGGGGCAGGAGACCCGCACGATGTCTGCGCCGGCCTCTTCAAGGGACCGGATCTGCCGAACAGTCCCCTCCACA
>JBCDJA010000315.1:0-3756 GCA_038748465.1 Pseudomonadota bacterium | reverse complement strand
TAAGCGTTGGCGCGGTCCGAGGGTGGGGCAGCCCGGGGATGTGATCGGAGCGGGGCAGCGGTTGGGGCTCTTTTGCGGCCATGGCAGGCAAACACCGGTAATTCGACAGGGACGCGGCAAAGGACTTAAGCCGCCCAGCTATAGCGTTTTGCGAGAAGGGCAAGCAAATCGGCCGTCACGGCGGGGGTGTCGCGATCGGCATCGACAAGCTTGCAGCGCTCGGGCTGGGCCTCGGCGATGGCCTTAAACGCCGCCCTCACCCGTTCGTGGAAGGCCGGATCAAGCGCATCGAAGCGCGATTTTTCGCCGGCCCGTTGCGCAACGCGCTTCAGCGCCGTCTCGACCGGCAGATCGAAGATGAGGGTCAAGTCCGGCTGAAGTCCCCCTGTGCCGAGGGCGATCAAGTGTTCGAGCATCGCGCGATCTTGCCCGTGGCCGCCGCCTTGATAGGCGCGTGTGCTGTCGATAAAGCGGTCGCACAAGACCACCGTCCCGCCCGCAAGCGCCGGTTTGATCGTCTGCTGAACATGTTCGTGGCGCGCTGCGGCCAGCAACAGCGCTTCGCTCACCGGTGACCAGCGATCCGCCGCGCCCTCTAAGAGCAGCGCACGGATGGCCTCTGCTCCTGGCGCGCCGCCGGGCTCGCGGGTTTGCAGAACGGTGAGGCCTTTGTCACGCAAGGCCTCGCCGATCCGTTGAAGCTGGGTGGTTTTGCCGCTTCCCTCGCCGCCTTCAAATGTGATGAACGCCGCGGGCATAGGCCGATCAATCGGCCGCGACCGCCGCCGCGGGTTTGCCGATCACCAGGGTTTTCAGACCAACGCCGATCCGTTTGGCAAAGCCCGCCTTGGCGATTTCCCGAGCTGCGACGAGGGGGACCTCCCGGGTTGGATAGCCGGGCGCCTTAATCTGCAAGGTGCCCAAGACGGCATCGGCGGCAATTGGGGCCTCGACAGGCTCATCTACGACGGTTTTGACAGTGAGCTGATCTTTAAGGCCGGCCGGCAAATAGAACCGCACATCTTCAGACGGGGCGAGCGGCACCTCGTCAACCTGCCCGAGCCACACTGGCACCTCGCCGACAATCTCGCCGCGCGAATACACCATGACGGGCTGAAACTGCAAAAAGCCCACTTCCAACAGGCGCGCCGATTCAGATTTACGCTGAAGCTCGCTCTCCAAGCCGTTGACGACCAGCACCAGACGGCGCCCGTCCCGCTCGGCGGTCGATACAAGCCCATAACCGCTTTCTTCCGTATGCCCGGTTTTCATGCCGTCAACGCCCACATTGAGCCGGAGCAAAGGATTACGGTTGTACTGACGAATGCCGGAATAGGTAAATTCGGTTTCCTGGAAAATCGAATAATATTCCGGGTAGGTCTCAACGATATGGTTGGCAAGCACTGCAAGATCGCGGGCGCTCATGCGATGATCCGGGTCTGGCCAGCCGGACGCGTTGGTAAAATTGGAGCCGGTAAGGCCAATTGCTTTCGCGCGCGCGTTCATTTGCACGGCAAATGCTTCCTCTGAGCCGGCAAGTCCCTCCGCAACGACGATGCACGCATCGTTGCCGGATTGGACGATGATGCCCCGCAACAGATCGCTCACAGCGACTTGGGTATTGACCTCCACAAACATCTTCGACCCGCCCTTGCGCCAGGCCTTTTCGCTCACGAAGAAGGTGTCATCGAGCCCAACTCGTCCCTCCTTGAGGGCGTTGAACAGCACCTCGAGCGTCATCAGCTTACTCATGGAGGCGGGCGGCATGGGGGTGTCGGCCTGTTTTTCAAACAGGATGTCGCCGTGCTCAGTATCAAGAAGCACCGCGTGCTTGGCGATGGTATCCACCGACTTGGCTTGGGCGGATGCCAGGAGGCAGGCAAGCCCGATGAGGGCGATAAGCGGAAGGCGGAGGACAGGGACAAGAGATGTCATGCGAAGCTTTCCAATGATTGGCCAACACAAGCGGGGCAGCGGTAAGGGTTGCCGGCGCGCGTGCGACTCACAGGCACGCGATGGAAGAATACCATCCCGAGGGTTGCCCGTTTGAAAACACGACCGCTCTATTCCACGACAATTTTGGCCGCGCCATGGCCGGCACTCTGGAGGGAGCTGACGAGCCGGCTCGCCTCGTTTACATCCGCAAAGGGCCCGAAACGAACCCGATAGACCGGATTGCCGCCTTGATCGAGCAGACTTACCCGGGCGGGGGGCGCGCTTGGTTTAAGCGAGGCCAAGTCTCGGCTGAGGGCGTAGGCCCGGTCTGGCACCAGAAACGCCCCAGCTTGCACGAAGACCGCGCGCTGGGGCGCGGCAGGCACCACCGCCAGGGGTGGCCCTGCTGCCGGCTGCCCATCGCCCAAACCGCTTTCAATTAAAGCCAGTAGCGGATCATCGTCAGGTGATGGGTCAGGTTGGGGGCGTGGGGGCGGCGGCGAGAGCGACGGGCCTGGCGCTCCGGGCACCACCGTGCTTGGCCCGGTCGGCGCAAGGGCAAGGCGCGAGGGCGCGGGCCCGCGGGTTGCCACCGCCTTCGGCGTCACAAAATTAAGCGGCGCTCGTCCGAGATACGTGACTTGAACCTCAACGGTGCCTTGACGTTTGAAGCCCAAAAGCTCGGCAGCCTTTGCCGAAACGTCGATAATCCGGTCATGGGCGAAGGGGCCGCGGTCGTTGAGCCGCAAATCCACGCTCAGCCCGTTTTCAAGGTTGGTGACCCGCACGAGGCTCGGCATCGGCAGTGTCGGATGCGCGGCCGTCATGAGGGTCATGTCATAGGTTTCCCCGTTTGCCGTGCGCTTGCCGTGGAAGGCGCGCCCATACCAGGAGGCAATGCCCCGCCGGTTGTAGGTTGGGTCAACTTGCGGGGTGTAGAGCTTGCCTTTGATCCGATAAGGCGATCCGACCTTATAGACCCCTTGCGTGACGGGCACGGGGGGCGGGGCCGCGCCTTCCGGATAGGGATAGATGCGCCCCTTATCCGAGGCGCAGGCGCCCAGTATAAGCGTCGCGGCGAGGAGTGTGAGACGCGATAGGCCCCTGAGCCCTTGAAGACCCCTGCCCTCGATGCGTGTCGCATTAAACGTCATCATGCCTAGGCTCCTCATTGGCCGGGTGCAGTGCGGCCTCGCGTCCCATCGGAGGTACGCTGCTCCCCGCGCCGCTGCAAGGCATTGGCTGCCATTTTTTGCTGTATACGGACTTAATTCCATAATCGGGGCTTGCTGCCGATGGCGTCCTTCCGGTAGAGGGAAGCCCTCACGCTAGCCCCTTATAGCTTGGTTGAGGTTTGGGGGGATTTGTGGCGGTCCTGGGGCGCGGCTTGCGCGTCAGGCAAAAGGCTGGATGGGTGGCCGAGTGGTTGAAGGCACCGGTCTTGAAAACCGGCAGGCGTTTGCGCGTCTCGTGGGTTCGAATCCCACCCCATCCGCCACTTTTGCGCTCACGCGCCGAAGGCGCTCCGCGGGGGCGGCTTCGCCGGCGCGCAGTCGCGCGCTTGGCGTAGGTCCATTCCGGTCACATGGGTAATGGTTTATTCCGGAGACATAGGTAACACATGTTTGCGCTCACGGACCGAAGGCGCTCTGCGGGGGTGGGCAAAGCCCGAGCCGCAGTTGCGGCCTGTTGATCTTGCTATCGCCTAGCAATTCCGCACGCACCTCTTTTCCTTCTCCCTCGGGGAGAAGGTGGTCCCTTTGCGCATGCAAAGGGGCCGGATGAGGGGCAAAGACTCAAATCATTCCGGCGGATTGGCGC
>JBCDJA010000314.1:0-3771 GCA_038748465.1 Pseudomonadota bacterium | reverse complement strand
CATCGGGACCGCCGGTCAGAGCAATGATACCCTCCGCGTGGCTCCTAACCGTTTCAAATGGAACATGGGGCGGATCGCCGGCTTCCGTTTCAAGGAAGGCCGCGCTCGTCAGATGGATGAGATTGCGGTACCCCGTCTCGTCCATTGCAAGCAGCGCAAGGCTTGCAAGTTTGTCGGTGTTGGCCTCAACCGCCTTGCGGCCTGCCCCTCGGTCCTGCTCCAGCACAGGAAAGGCAACCCGCAAACTGATCCCGACAATCGGCTGCACGCCCGATTTTGCAAGCGTTTCGGAGATCTCCAGGGCGCCGAACAAATTGTTCGTGTCCGTCACGGCGACGGCCGGCATGTGATGTTGCCCGCAAAGACCGGCGAGTTCTTTGACCTTGATCGCGCCTTCCGACAGGGAATAGGCGCTGTGCACCCGCAAATGCACGAAACCGGGATGGGACGCTGTTCGCGCCGACCCTGCTTGCATGGGACGTTTCCTTCAGATCACCCGCTCAAAGCCCGCCACAGATGCCCCGCGCTAGGGTGTGCGGCGCCCGCGCGAAGCGGGCCTTTCGCACCCTGCCGAAGGGGATTTTTGGGGATCGCAGTTAGGCCCCCACGATCAGCGGCAGCCAGAACAGCACGGACCAACTCAGGGCCGTAAACGCACACGCTGCAATTAAAGATTCAATCGTCATCATGATCGCCTCCGATGGTTCACATCCGTGCGATCTTTGTACTCTTAATGTTCTAATTCCGTCAAGCGGCATTAACCCTCTGAGTCGACCCAGTGTGTCAAGTCGTCTCACGTGGCGGGCGCGTAGAGCCCCCCGTCATCGTCGGAATATTCCACCTCGTAGAGTTCGCCCTCTTGCAGGAGCACGATGCGGTCCATCTGTTCGGCGAGGTCGAGATTGTGGGTCGCGATGAGGGCAGCGACCCCCTCTTGGCGGGCCAGGGTCAAGAGGCTCTCGAAGACGGAAATGGCGGTCCGGGGATCGAGGTTGCCGGTCGGCTCGTCGGCAAGCAACAGACGCGGGCGATTGGCAAGCGCGCGCGCGATCGCGACCCGCTGCTGCTCACCGCCCGAAAGCTGACCGGGCTGGTGCTTCAGCCGATCCTTGAGCCCGAGGCCTTCCAGCAGGCCCTGCCCATAGGTCCTAGCCTCGGGTTTGGAACGGCCGGCAATCATCTGCGGGATGACCACATTATCGATGGCGCTGAACTCGGGCAGCAGATGGTGGAATTGATAGACAAACCCGATCTGAGCGCGGCGGATGAGCGTGCGCTCTTTGTCCTTGAGGCCGCTTGCCGGGCGCCCGGCAATCAGCACTTCGCCTTTTTCGGGCTTTTCCAAAAGGCCCGCCAAATGCAGCAGGGTCGATTTGCCGGAGCCTGACGGCCCTACAAGCGCCACCACCTCGCCCGGCCAGACCTGAAGGTTCGCGCCCCGTAGCACGGGAAGGGCATTGGCCCGGCCGCGATTATAGGTCCGCTCGATTTCGGCAAGTTCGAGGGCCGCAACCGCGTCATGCGCCTCTGCCCCTGGATTGGTGTCAAGCAGCGGTTTATTCATAGCGCAAGGCCTCCACCGGATCGAGCCGCGCTGCCCGCCAAGAGGGATACAAGGTCGCGGAGAACGACAGGACGAGTGCCATGACCACCACAGCAATCGTCTCACGCACATCGATCTCAGCGGGAAGATTACTCAGAAAATAAATCTCCGGGTTAAACACCGTGCGACCCGTTACGTTTTCCACGAAGTGTTGCACGGTTTCGATATTCTCGCAAAAGAGGATCCCCAGGGCGGTTCCACCCAGGGTGCCGGTCACGCCAATGCTCGCCCCGGCAATAAAGAACACCCGCATGATTGTGCCGGGGCTTGCGCCCATGGTGCGCAGAATCGCGATGTCCCGGCCCTTGTCCTTCACGAGCATGATCAGCCCTGAGATGATGTTCAGTGCAGCAACGAGAATGATCAGGGTAAGGATGAGGAACATGACATTACGTTCCACCATCAAGGCATTGAAAAAGCTTGAATTCATTTGTTGCCAATCGAGCACCCGGATCGGGCGGTCCGCGGCTTCAAGAATGGCGATCGATTGACGGCCCACGGCATCCGGGTCGTCGACCATTACCTCAAGGGCGCCAACGGCCCCCGGGCGATTGAAGTAAAGTTGCGCCTCCTCAAGCGGCATGAACACAAAGCTTGCATCGTATTCCGACATGCCGATCTCAAAGATCCCGCCGACCTTATAGGCCTTCATGCGCGGCGCGGTGCCAAAGGGGGTCACCGGTCCGGAGGGGGAGATCAGCGTGATCCGGGAGCCAAGGCCGACATTGAGTTTCTCGGCCAAGCGGCGGCCGATGAACACGCTGTCTGAAGCGTCAAAGGCCTCAAAACTGCCGTTCTGCAGGTTGTCGGCGACCACATCGAGGGTCTCTAGGTCCGAGCGGCGCATGCCGCGCACAAGCACGCCGGAGGTACCGGCCGGCGCCGAGGCCATAACCTGCCCATCGATAATCGGCGCCACACGCTCCACACCCGGCACCCGGACGATGAGGTCGGCAAGCCGGTCGTAATCGGTCATCGCCGTGCCCGGCGTCTGGACAATGATATGGCCGTTGATGCCTAGGATCTTGCCAAGCAATTCGGCGCGAAAGCCGTTCATTACCGACATCACGATGATAAGCACCGCCACGCCGAGGGTGATCCCCAAAAACGAAAAGCCGGAGATGATGGAGATGAAGCTTTCTTTCCGGCGCGCTCGCAAATAACGCAGGGCCATCATCCATTCAAACCGGGAAAACGCCCCGCCACCGCCAACTTCGGCACTCTCGACGTCAGATTTCGCCATGATCGCGCCTTGCTGTTTCGATGAGTTTTGCAAGCGCCGCCTCAAGGGACAGGCTTTCGCGCTCGCCGCTCGACCGGATTTTCACTTCCACCTCGCCCGCAGCCAATCCCTTCGGGCCGATTAACAACTGGAAGGGAAGCCCGATGAGATCCATAGTCGAGAATTTGGTCCCTGCCCGCTCGTCCCGATCATCGTAGAGGACGTCGATTCCCGCATTCTGTAAAATGCGATAGGCCTCTTCGCAGGCCGCGTCGCTTGCCCCATCCCCGCGCTTGATGTTGATGAGCCCAACGGTAAAGGGCGCCACAGCCGCCGGCCAAACAATGCCCCGGTCATCATGGTGCGCCTCAATAAGCGCCCCCACGAGGCGCGACACGCCAATGCCATAAGAGCCCATTTGGACCGGTACGCTTTCGTTTGCCGCGTTCTGCACAACCGCGTTCATGGCCGTCGAATACTTAGTTCCGAAAAAGAAGATGTGCCCCACCTCGATCCCCCGGGCCGACACTTGGCGCTCGGCAGGGACCGAGGCTTTAAAGGCGGCCTCGTCATGCTTCTCGTCCGTGGCCGCATAAAGCGCGGTGCGTTGATCCACCAGGCCTTGCAGATCCGAGGCATAATCGATGCTCTCTGGCACCCCAAGGTCGATGAGCTGACGGTCACAAAAGACAGCGCTTTCACCGGTTTCGGCCAGAATGATAAATTCATGGCTCATGTCCCCGCCAATGGGCCCGGTATCGGCTGCCATTGGCACGGCCTGAAGGCCCATGCGCGCGAAGGTGCGCAGATAGGCAAGGAACATGCGATTGTAGGAGGCCCGCGCCGCGGCCGGGTCGAGATCGAAGCTATAGGCATCCTTCATCAGGAACTCGCGCCCTCGCATCACCCCGAAGCGCGGCCGGATCTCATCGCGGAATTTCCATTG
>JBCDJA010000313.1:0-3783 GCA_038748465.1 Pseudomonadota bacterium | reverse complement strand
TCGCCGACCAGATGGACAAAAACCGCTGGCCCGCCGCCCGAAAGACCCTCGCAGCGCTCTTTGCAAGCGAGCCCCAAAACCATTGGTGCGAGCGATTTGAAGGTACGGATGTCTGTTTTGCGCCGGTGCTGACCCTAAGCGAGGCCGCCGCCCATCCCCACATGGTCCATCGCAAGACCTTCGTGGAGAACGAGGGGAGCTTGCAACCGGCGCCCGCCCCCCGGCTTGAGCGGACGCCGGCCCGGGCTGGGCCGTTGCCGCAAACCGGCGCGGATACCGATAAAGTGCTGCAAGAGGCGGGGTATTCTAAGGCCGCAATCGATGCGTTGCGTCAAGAAGGAGCGATCTGACATGAGCCACACGGATGATCTGTTTTCGCTCAAGGGCAAGGTAGCGCTCGTCACCGGAGGCACCCGCGGCATCGGCGAGATGATCGCGAAAGGGTTTCTCCAGCACGGGGCCAAGGTTTACATCACCTCGCGGAAGGCCGAGGCGTGCGAGGCGGTGGCAGCATCTCTCTCTGAGTACGGGACATGCGTTGCCCACCCCTCCGATCTTTCTACCGTGGAGGGAATTGAGACCTTTGTCGCCTGGTTGTCGGAGCGCGAGCAGAGCCTCGATATCCTCGTCAACAATGCGGGCATGGGGTGGGGCGACACGCTTGAAGATTTTCCGGAGCGCGGCTGGGACCGGGTTATGGACCTTAATGTCAAATCGCCTTTCTTTCTGACCTCAAGGCTTCTGCCGCTTCTTAAAGAGGCGTCGCGCGATGACAATCGGGCACGAATTATCAATATCGGTTCCGTATACGGTGAAACCTTGTCGCAAGAGCCGAACAATTTCCCCTATTCGGTCAGTAAGGCGGCGATCCACCATCTCACCCGCGTCCTGGCCGGCGAATTGGTGAACGAGAAAATTAACGTCAACGCCATCGCGCCCTGCCCCTTCCGCAGCAAACTGACGGCGTTTGTGCTTGATACGGAAGAAGGGAAAAAGCGGGTCGAGGGGCAGATCCCTATGGGGCGGATCGGCGAGCCCGACGACATGATCGGCCTGTCGGTCTTCCTCGCCTCAACGGCAAGCGACTATATGACGGGCACTGTGATACCTCTGGACGGGGGGTTTGTCGGTTTGCGCTAACTCCGCTCGCATCGTTGCTTTAAGTGACTGCCTATTGATCAACAAGGAATAAGCCGATGAAAACCAAAATCACTGACATGTTCGGCATCGAGCACCCGATCATTCAGGGCGGGATGCATTATGTGGGCTTTGCGGAAATGGCGGCCGCGGTGTCGAATGCCGGTGGCTTGGGGATTATCACCGGCCTTACCCAAAAGTCCCCCGGCGATCTGGCGAACGAGATTGCGCGCTGCCGCGACATGACCGACAAGCCCTTTGGGGTAAACATCTCATTTCTTCCGGCTGTCAATCCGGTCGATTATCAGGGTTATGTGCGCGCGATCATCGACGGGGGCATGAGGATCGTGGAGACCGCCGGGCGCAACCCAGAGCAGGTCTTACCGGCCTTGCACGATGCGGGGGTGAAGGTCATCCACAAATGCACCTCGGTGCGCCATGCGCTCAAAGCCCAGGCTTTGGGGTGCTATGCGGTGTCGGTGGACGGTTTTGAATGCGGCGGTCATCCGGGTGAAGACGACGTACCGAATATGATCCTGTTGCCTCGGGCCCATGACGAATTGGAAATCCCGTTCGTCTCCTCGGGCGGCATGGCCGACGGGCGCTCGCTGGTTGCCTCGCTCGCCATGGGCGCTGAGGGGATGAATATGGGCACGCGCTTCCTTGCCACCCAAGAAGCGCCGGTGCATGAGAATGTCAAACAGGCGATCTTGGCCGCCAACGAGCTCGACACCCGGCTGGTGATGCGCCCCTTGCGCAATACAGAACGGGTGCTGACCAATGAGGCCGTGGAACGGTTATTGGAGAAAGAGCGGGCGCTTGGCAGCGACATCACATTCGAGGACATCATCGACGAAGTAGCCGGCGTTTATCCGCGTGTCATGCAGGGGGGCGAGATGGATCGAGGCGCCTGGTCTTGCGGCATGGTGGTGGGCCTCATCCACGATATCCCGACTTGCAAAGAGCTAATCGACCGGATCATGGCCCAAGCGGAGGCCATCATCGCCGAGCGCCTCGTCGGTCTTTTGGGCCATGCGAATGGGGTGCCCCAGCGAGCGACCGAGGTGGCGTAACAAACGGGCTTGGGGTTTTGGGAGGCAGCCAATGTCGATGCCACAAAAACAAACCGGCGCCTGTGCCTGCGGTTCCATCCGCTTTTCGGTCCAAGGCGATCCTGTGCTGGCCGCAAATTGTCATTGCCGGGATTGTCAGAGGGCCACCGGTTCCGCCTTTGCGCCGATTATGATCTTTTGGAAACATGATTTTACGTTGCTTTCCGGCACGATGAGTTGGCATGAAAAGCAGGCCGATACGGGGCGGACAATGCGCCGGACCTTCTGCTCGGATTGTGGATCGCCCATCGGCATGCTGAATGTGGACCGCCCAAAGCTTGTCTATCTCTATGCCTCGAGTTTTGACGACCCGTCAGCCTATACGCCGGCCATGGATATTTTTATGGACAGCGCGCAAGCCTGGCGCACCCCGTGTGCGGGCACGGCCCTTTTCGATCGCATGCCTCCGGTGCCGGACGATTTGGGCACGTAGTCCGGGAACTGCCGATCGGTCCACGGGAGCCGTACCGTCTCGATCCGAGGTCTTTGTGAGTGTCAGCGTTTAGGCTGAACGCACCGGTAAATGGCACTGGCTCGCGCGATCCGGTCCCCATCGCCTAAGATATCTGCATCGACGACCCCAATGGTGCTGCCGGCTCGGATGAGGCGGGGCTGAATTTCAAACCAGCTGCCGAGCTTTGCAGACGTTAGATAATCCACATCGAGCTTTAGTGTGATGACCCCCTCAGGGGACGCGAGCCCCATGCCGTAGGTCAGCCCCATCGCATTGTCTGCAAGGGTCGCAATCACGCCGCCATGGAGGTGGCCCCTTGAGTTGCAATGGGCCTCGCTGATCCACAACCCCAGCCGAAAAGCATCCTCCGTCACCTGCGCATAAATCGGTTGCCACGCCTGAATGGCCGGGCTTGTGCGGGTGTGCGGTGCAAATCCATCGGGTAGGGGCTTCATGTCGCTGCTCATTTGCCGCTAAAGGCCGGCTTGCGTTTTTCAAGGAACGCGAGGACGCCCTCGACAAAATCATCGGTGGCGATCAAGGCTGGTTGGTGCCCGGCTTCATAGTCCAAATGCGCGTGAAGACCGTGCGTGCTTGCTGTATCGAAGGCGCGGCGCACCTCCCGATAGGCGAGGGTGGGGCCGGCCGCAAGGTGGGCGGCCACGTTGTCGACCTCGGCCTGCAAGCGATCGTCTGGCACGGCCTTCCAGATGAGCCCATCTTCAACCGCCTGGGCCGCATTCATCCGGTCCCCGAAAAACGCCGCGGCCATGGCCTTTGCGCGCCCCAACTGCCGCGGTGCGTGCCATGAGGCGCTCAAGTCCGGGATGAGGCCAAGCTGCGGGGTAAAGACCATGACGAAGGACGCGCTTTCCGCGGCGATCACCAGGTCGCAACACAGCGCCACTCCGTAGCCGCCCCCGGCCGCGATACCATTGACCGCTGCGATAGTGGGCACGGGGAGGTCGGCGATTTTCTTCAAAACGGGGTTGAAGTCTTCGTGCATCCGTTTGCGGACGGCCTCTCCCCGCTCGTGTGCAGAGGCGCCGGCAAGACCGTCTGCGGACAATTCCGCTCCAG
>JBCDJA010000312.1:0-3808 GCA_038748465.1 Pseudomonadota bacterium | reverse complement strand
TCCCCGCCTGCCGCCTCACCCGCGGCAAGGGCCGAGAGGAGACGGCTTGCAAGGTCCCCCTTAGCAGCCTCAAAGCCCGTCACCATCGCCGAAGCGACATCGCCGCTCGCAAGGCCGTTTCCTTGCGCCGAGCAGGCATGGCCTGAGGCAGCGCCGGCCCATCCCGGCCAACGGCGCACCTCCTCTCCGGTATAGGAGGCCGTTGATCCGGTGCGGTCTATAAGGGCGAGTTGGCGTTTATCCCTCTCCTCGTCTGACCGCAGAACGATCGACAGGGCTTCATCTGGAGAGGCGCCGGCGCCAAGCAGCGCCAGCCCGGTTCGACCATGGGCGGGGTTGGCGAAGGCCTGGGTGGCGATCGCGCCCGCATCGGCGGCGGCGTGGGGCACCAAGCTGCCGACGCCCGGAAACTTCGACTGGACGGCGATGCCGATCTCGCCGGCGGCAATGTCCGCGCCGAGGATCGAGTAGGTCATCGCTTGCGCGTCCCGGACGGCTTGTTCAGGAGCCCTAGCGCCTTGAAGCTGACATGGCCTTGCCGACCGACGATGACATGGTCATGCACGATCACCCCTAGGGCCTCTGCAGCGGTGACGATCTGTCCGGTCATCGTGATGTCGGCTTCTGACGGGGTTGGGTCACCGCTTGGATGGTTGTGGACCAAAATGAGGGCTGAGGCGCTTAGCTCAAGCGCGCGTTTAACGACTTCGCGGGGGTAAACCGGTGTGTGGTCGACCGTGCCCGTTTGTTGCACTTCGTCTGCAATCAGCACATTTTTCCGGTCCAGGAAGAGGATCCGAAATTGCTCCGTTGGCTGATGCATCATACTGGCGCGGCAATACTCGACAAGCTGGCGCCAGGAGGAGAGAGCCGGCCTGTCCAGCACTTCGTCCTGCAACAGGCGCAGCCCGGCTGCCTGAACTATTTTAAGGTCGAGGGCGACCGTCTCGCCAATGCCGGGAACCTCCGTCAAGCGCTCTGGCGAGGCGCTGAGAACAGCGCTAAACGAGCCGAATTGCTCCAACAACGCCTTGGCAAGCGGTTTCACATCGCGCCGCGGGATGGCCCGAAACAACAGCAATTCCAGTAATTCGTAATCGGCAAGCGCGCTCTCGCCCGACTTGGTAAACCGGGCGCGCAAGCGGTCCCGATGGCCAGCATAATGGGGTTTTTTGGATGGCGTCGGGGCTTGTTGGTCAGCATCCGTCGGCTTGGCCGGCGTTTCTCGCGCCGGAGCCGGTTTATCCGGAAACAGATTTTTGAGCGGCGGCTCCTTCATCCGTAGGGGGGCTTTGTATAGCCAGCTGGCGATAGGGTGAAGATCTCTACCCCGTCTTCCGTCACGCCCACAGAATGCTCGAATTGGGCGGAAAGGGATTTATCGCGCGTCACCGCGGTCCAGCCGTCTTTCAGGACTTTCACATGGGGTTTGCCGAGATTGATCATCGGCTCGATCGTGAAGAACATGCCGGGCCGAAGCTCATCGCCTTCGCCCCGCTGCCCGAAATGGAGAATGTTGGGTTCGTCATGGAAGACGCGTCCCAGACCATGACCGCAAAAATCTCGCACCACGGAGCACCGCTCTCCAGTGACGTAATCCTCAATCACCGCCCCGATATCGCCCGTATGGGCGCCGGGTCGGGCTGCTTCGATGCCCAACATCAAGGACGTGTAAGTCACATCAAGCAGACGCTGCGCTTTTTTTGAAATGTCGCCGACGGCGTACATGCGGCTCGTATCGCCGTGCCAACCGTCGACGATCAACGTGACATCGATGTTCAAGATATCGCCGTCTTTCAGGACGCGCTCGCCTGGAATTCCGTGACACACCACATGATTAAGTGATGTACAGATCGATTTTGGATAGCCGCGATAATTCAGTGGTGCCGGCACGGCTTTGTGGTCGCGGGCGAAAGTGTGGACCAGTTGGTCAAGGTCATCCGTTGTCGTCCCGTCGGTAACATGAGCCGTAATCATATCAAGCGCTTCGGCAGCCAACCGGCCTGCACGACGCATGCCCTCAAAGGACTCCGCGCCGTGCAGCTTGATCGCGCCGCTCTTGCGCGGGGCCACTTCCTCGGCTCTGACATAGCTGCGTTGCATAGCACTCACTCTTTGCCGGCGACCCGCATTTTGCCGGCGACCCGCATTTTGCCGGCGACCCGCATTTCCCGCGGTGGCCCGCCTCTTCCCCGGCGATCAGAGACCCTGCAAGCGGCCGACCCGCATCGCCCGCAATGGCCCTTAAGTCCCGGCCGGCACCGCGATCTCGAGGCGATGCTCGAGCACGATTTCATCGATCGCCACCCTACACCCATAACAAAGGGCTTCAACACCCGCACTGCGGGCAGTGGCGAAGGCTTGTGCATAGCCAGGGTCGATGTCGCAAGCCAGGGAGAAACGGTCGCAGTCCGGACGCTGAACGACATAGAGCATGACCGTGCGGGCGCCCTCCGACCGCATCATCGCCAATTCCCTGAGGTGCTTTGCCCCCCGGGTGGTGACGCAATCGGGAAACTCCGCAAGGCCAGGCTGGCGCATGAGATGCACATTTTTGACTTCCACATAAATTGGCGGTGCGCCCGCTGGCTCGAGCAAAATGTCGATCCGGCTGTTTTCCCCATACCGCACCTCTCGGCGCATGGGGGCATCGGAGGGAAGACCGGCGATGCGCCCCGCGGCGATGGCTTCTGCCGCAAGGTCGTTCGGCCGACTTGTATTGACACCCACCAACACGTTATCGGCCTCCACCAGCTCCAAGGTGAGGGGCAGCTTCCGTTTCGGATTGGTAGAGCGGGACAGCCAAACGCCAAAGCCGGGTGTTTTGAGGCCCATCATCGCCCCCGGATTGGGCACATGGGCGGTCACCTCCTCGCCCGTGTCCAAGGTGACATCGGCGAGAAAGCGTTTATACCGTTTTTGCAAGGTCCCGCGGGAGAGCGGTGAGGGGAGGTCCATAGGGCCAGGGCCTATCGCGCTCGTTTGGTCCTGGCAACCGCTGTCATCGAAGTGCAAGGCGGGCGGCGACAAAGGAGCATCGGGCATGAGATTAGAGACAAGTAGAGGGGTGGCTCTCGCATGGGCGGCGCGCGGTTCATGGGGGCCGGCGTCATGAGCCAAGGGGCGCAGCCCGCGCTGAAAACCGCGGGGCTTATCATCATCGGCGATGAGATCCTTTCTGGCCGCACGCGCGATAGAAACGTGCAAACCCTGGCGGTGTGGCTCGGCGAGCTTTCCGTCTACGTGAAAGAAGTGCGCATCATCCCCGATGATCGCGCGGTGATCGTCGAAACGGTCCGCACCTTTGCAGACGCTTTTGATTATGTCTTCACCTCGGGCGGCATTGGACCGACGGATGACGACATCACCTCCGAGGCGGTGGCCGCTGCCGTCGGCCGGCCCCATAGGCTTCATCAGGAGGCGTATGATATCCTCAACGCTTATTACGGCGAGGAGGAGTTTACGCTTGCCCGCCAACGCATGGCCCAAATGCCTGAAGGGGCCGGCCTCATCGACAATCCGGTTTCCAAGGCACCGGCATTCTTCGTCGGTCCAATCTTTGTTTTGCCGGGCATCCCGATCATTCTCGAGGCGATGCTGCCGGGGATCGCGCATCGCATTAGCGGTGGGCCAAAGGTGCACATCGTAACGATCAGTGTGCCTATGGTTGAGGGGGAATTCGCGCCTCTTATGGCCGAAATCTCAGACATGTTTCCGGTCGTTTCGATTGGCTCTTATCCGTTTTTGCGAGCGGGGCAACTTGGCCTTTCCGCCGTCTTCCGCTCGACCGATGCTGCCGCCGTCGAGG
>JBCDJA010000311.1:0-3810 GCA_038748465.1 Pseudomonadota bacterium | reverse complement strand
CTTGAGGGGCTGCGGGCCGGCTTAGCGGTCGCACGCGGCGGCCAGTGCGCTGAATTGATCTTCACGCAACGCAGGCTGGTTGAGGCGTGCGGTCATCTGTGCCTTGATCGCTTGCACCCGCTCGTCGGCGTAAGGATGGGTGCGGAGAAAATATTCAAACGTGCCGCGGGTCGGATCGTTGATTGCTTCTTCCTCGGCCAGCATCTCGAAAAACTCCACAAACCCCGCCACGTCGACGGCACTGGCCTCTAGGATGTCGACCGCGATGTCGTCGGCTTCCCGCTCAAATTTGCGGCTGTAAGACATGGTGGCGAGCATTGTGCCGCTGTCGGTGATTGCCGATCCGGACCCACCGGTCAGGAACAGGTTGAACAACAATTCCACGCCCAATTGTTGGATCGCGCCGGCGACCGGATGGCGCTGCCTTACATGGGCCATCTCATGCGCGATGACGCCGGCAAGGCCTTCCGCGCTTGGCGATTCTTGCAAGAGGCCCCGGGTGAGGACAATCTGCCCGCCCGGCAGGGCGAAGGCGTTGACGAACCGAAAATCGAGCACTGTCACCGTGAGCGGGAAGGGGGCGCCGGCATTCACAGCCAGCCGATTGACAAGTTCTGTCAGGGCAGCCGTTGCGCGCAGCCGATTGTTGGCTTCAAACGCGGTGCCGGCCTCTGGGACCGGCGGCACATATCCTCCGGCCTCGGTCGTAAACGCCAGGCACGGCCGCGCATAGGTGGTCATTTCGTCAATCTGCCGCGCGCCAAGGGATTGCTCGACCCCAAGCGGGACAACGCCGGCAAGGGGGCTCGCCACCCGCGGAATGCTGACATAGACCGCGATTGCTGACGCCACGGTGACAACACCCAAAATGGCAGCACGCCGTGTAAAGGTGCCAAGCGTCCGGGTGCTGAGGATCGACGGTATCGCCTCACGCAACTGCTCAACTGCGGCCTCATCGTCGATCACGAGGCGCGCCTCGCCGGTGCCCGGTGCGGCGAGCACGACACGGTCTTTGTCCCGTTTAAGCGAGCGCCGGCGCAGACGCTTCAAGGGCCAGCGTTCGTCGATGCCCGGACCTGCAATATGCAAATCCGACCCATCGATCGCGACCCGGACCGAATGGGTTTTTGCTGTCTCGCCATCGAAATAGAGTGCGTCGAACACTGTTTCTGGCCCCCCGACTCAGATCGTGCCAAACCCCAAAAACTCGGCCATCCCCTCGCCGAGCCGTGGGCGTTTTTCTTGGTTTTGGGCAAGTTCGCCTTCTGGCACCGTGGGGGGACCTGCAAATTCAAGCCGATTGATCAAGAAGCGGATCTTCCGGAATTGCGCGATGGGCGTTGCGATCCCAAGCGTAAAGATCACGATTAGGGCGTTTGAAACCGAGAGCCAAAAAAGCGGAAGCCACGCAATGGAGAGCTTAAGCTGCATACCATTCCACGTGGTGCACTGAGCGAAATAGCTATACTCGCGCGCCTTATAGGCCGTCAGGGCGCCGGCGGCGACAAGGGCTGCCGCAACCAACGGGATCAAACCCAAAAGGCTTTCGATTTGTTCAGCGCCAGCCATTCCGGCGACGGCAAGGTCGCCCGAGGTTGCCATCAAGAGCTCGCCAAGGCCCACGATCAGCGGCGAGATCAGCGCGATAACGCCGCCGAAGACAAAAATCCCCGCAAAATAAATGAGCGCGAAACGCGGATAAAGGGGCCCTGACCGACCCTCAAAGGCAAAGGCCCGATCGCCGAATGACAAATGATTGGTGGTGTAAGCGGTCAAACGCCGGCTCATGGCAGGATAAAACCAACCCAATGTAATCATGGTAAGGATAAAATAGGCCGAAAGCCTTAGGCCGTAACCGAGCGCTGATCCACCCAGTCCGAACCGGATGCCGCGCCAAGCCGTTCGGCTAAAGCGATAGCGCCGGGCCCGATACATCGCAAAGCCGTAGAGTAGAAACCCGATCAGCGGAAGAAACAGAAATGAAAAGGCCCCGGGGCCAAGGCTCGATAGGCTGAAGAACAGCGGAAACCCGCTCAGCATGAGGACGAGGGGTAGAATGAAGAATACCCCCACCGTGAGGAATCCCAAAAACAACTCACTGCCGGTGCCGGTCCACTCGAACCGATCGCCCGATAGGCGGGTGCGATCCCAGAGGTAACGGCGCACATCGGTCCTCGCCCAGAAGCGGTAAATCAGTAGGGTGACGATGCTTAGAACCGCATTGCGGAGGGCAAGCGGCACCACCTCCGATAAGCGCCCGATATGCTCAAGCCGTGGGGGAGCGGGCGACGGCGGACCCTCTCCAGGCTCGGCCAAGGGGGAGGGGGTGTCCACAACCGACAAGGTTGCAGTTGGCTTTGGGGCCTCGGCCGATCCCGCCAAACCAGGAGACAGGATCGCCGGGTCGGCGCTCAGGTCGGTCCCCCGGCCGGTAGCCGGACCGATCCCGCAATCGGTCTCCCGCTCCGTCCCCCCTTGTGTCCCAGTCTTACCCAGGGGATCTGCCCCGGCTTTCTGCCGCGCGTCCATCGCACGTGCCCCGCTTCCGCCTTGCCTGGGTGTGTCATAACATTTCTGACAACGGGTTCACAATTGTGGTCCCTAGGGGACACCGATTAGGGGGCGCCGGCTTTGGACGGGGGTCCAAGTGGTGGTAACCCAAAGGGGGAGGGCGATGACAGCTGATGCGGCGCGGCGGATAAGCGTTCTTTGGGCGGGCATGGCCGCCATCGCTGGCCTGTTCCTGGGCGCGGCCCTCATGCCGGCCCCGGCCCGGGCGGAGGCCTGTTTGCGGGGCGGCAGTGTGGATATCGCCCTCGCCGGTTTGAAACGCCGGGACACCCTGACGGTCGCAAGCGGGGGGACGATCCGCCTTGCCGACCTCGATTTGCCCAACATGGCCATGGCGCCCGACCCCGGTGTCGCGGAGCTGGAGCGCGAGGCCTCGAACTGGCTTGTGTTTTTGGCCTCTGGCAAGCCGGCGGCGAAGTTTTATCCCATCCGGCAGGACCCCGATCACCATGGACGGTTGCCAGGCCATGTCTTGCTCGCCCAGGCCGGCAGCGCCGGAGAGCCCTGGCTGCAAGCGGCTCTTGTCGAAAAAGGCTATGCGCGGGTCGTCCCTGAAAGCGGACGCCAGGACTGCCTTACCAAGTTGCTCGCCCTAGAGCGGGGCGCGCGCAGCCGCGGGGCCGGGCTTTGGCAGTTTCCATCCTACGCGGTGAAATCGGCCGCACAGGTGTCGCAATTTCTTTATAGCTACCAGATCACCCGCGACCGGCTGGTCAAAACCCGGGTTGAGGGCAAACGGGTCATCTATACCCTTGGCGCGCGCCGGGGACCGGCGTTCGATGTGGATGTGCCGGAAAAGATCGCCGAGGCCCTGGCCGCCAAGGCGCAGCCGGCCTCTGATGCCGGCCGGCTACTGGAGGTGAGAGGCTGGATCGACGAGGGGGAGGAGCGCCCCGTCATTAAAGTCGAGCATCCAGCGCAAATTGAGCTCGCGAAACGCTAAGGCGGCGCTGGGCAAGGCGCGAGACGCCATTGAGGGAGACAAGTCAGATGGCAGAAACCGGCAAGCAAAGTGGCCCCGCCAGGCCGGCGCTGGGGATTGGGGGCCGGCGGATGATTGGTGCCCTTGTCTCCCTTGTCCTTGGTATGACCATTGCGGTGGCGCCGCACCCCGTGAGGGCGGAGGGCGGCGGGCTCATCCTCATGTCCCCCGAGCAGGAAAAGAAAATCGGGGCCGAGCAGCACCCGAAAATCCTGGAGGAATGTGGCGGGGCTTACGACGTGCCGGAGATCGGTGGG
>JBCDJA010000310.1:0-3816 GCA_038748465.1 Pseudomonadota bacterium | reverse complement strand
GTGACGTCATCGCCATAGGCCTAGAGCATGTTCGGGGTCATTAAAAGCGCTCAGGGATCTGAGAGGGAGCTAGGTTGGGCAGCGTTTGCCGGCCCGCCCGAGAGGCGTTTAAGGGTCGTGAAACGAGGATGGGCCCTGAGCGACGGGTTTCGTGGGCGCGCGCCGGTGGACCCGATAGAAGCGCACCGGGTTATAGGAAACCGTCCATGGCACTGCCAAGCCTTGAAGCTGCTTTAGCATCGCATCGCTTTGGTATGGGCACTGGCCCTAAAGACCGGGCGGCCCGCGCCGGCGGTCGGGCTTGGCTTCGCGGGCAAATTCAAGGCCCCGCCGCCCAACCAAAAGGCGCCAAGCGCCTGCCGGGCACTGCGGCGCTGCTATCAACGATGCGGCCCTTGAAGGGCGCAAGCCAGGCCGAGCGCATGGCGTTTGTTCGGGCAAGCCATGTGCGCTACCGGGCGGAGATTGCCGCCCGGCTCATCGAGGCGGCGCGCACCGACGCCCCATTTAAGGAGCGGCTGGTTTGGTATTGGTCCAACCACTTCACAATCTCGACGACGAACAATCGGGTGGTGCCCTTTGCCGGCCCCTTCGAGCGGGAGGCGATCAGGCCCCATCTCGGCGGCCGGTTTGAAGACCTGCTGATCGCTGTCGTGCGCCATCCGGCGATGTTGATCTATCTCGACAACGTTTCATCCGTCGGCCCCACATCCCTCGCGGGCCAGCGCAGGGGCCGGGGCTTGAACGAAAATCTCGCCCGCGAGATCCTCGAATTGCACACCTTGGGGGTGGACGGAGGATATTCCCAAGACGACGTGCTGGCGCTTGCAAAGATCCTCACCGGATGGTCGGCCGCGCGGGCAGGCGATGAAAGCCCTGGCGGGTTCGTGTTTCGTCCGAGATTGCATGAGCCCGGCGCACAAACCTTGCTCGGGGCGCGATTTGCCGGCGACCGGGACGAGGCTCAAGGCCTTGATGCGTTGCGGTTTTTGGCGCGCCGGCCGGAGACCGCGCGCTATGTTGCCCGCCGTTTTGCCGGCGCGTTTCATGCCGCCCCGCCGCCCTCCGCGGTTGCGGCCCTTGAGCGCGCCTTTCTCGAAACGGGGGGGTCCTTGCCCGCTTTGCACCAGGCCTTGCTCGATGAGCCGGCCTTCTGGGAGCCTGAGCTTGGGCTTGTCCGCCCACCAATCGATTATGTGAGCTCGGTGCTGCGGCTCTCTGGCGATCAGGGCCTTGAGGGCCTTAACGCCTTTCTGGACCTCGCCACGACGGGCGAGCCGGGCACCGTTCCCCTGCGCAAGGCCGTTCGAGGGAACCGGCAAGCGGCAAACGGGCTCAAACTCATCGAGACGCTACGGGCGATGGGCCAATATCCCTTCATGGCGCCCTCGCCAAAGGGCTGGCCCATGCAGCCAAGCGCTTGGACGGGCCCTGATCAATTGCTGGAGCGGGCGGAATGGGCCCATGCCGTGGCGCTGATGGCGCCGAGCCCAGGCGATCCGGCTCAGCTCGCTGGCGAGCTTCTCGGCCCCCTCCTCACTCCCTCGACCAGAACGACCCTGTCTGAGGCGGCAAGCCCGGCCCAGGGTCTAGCCCTGTTTCTCGCTAGCCCGGAGTTTCAAAGCCGATGAGTGGGTTGCGTTTTGTGGATTGTGAAACACACCGGCGGGGTTTTTTGCGCGGCGCCGGGGCCGGCGTGCTCGCGGCTGGCATCCCGAGCCTGTCCCTTGCCTCAGCGCCCACCAACCGCCGGTTTGTCCTGGTCATTCTGCGCGGCGGCCTTGATGGGCTTGCCGCCGTGCCGCCCATCGGCGATCCCCATTATGGGTCGTTGCGGGGCGAGCTTAGCCTTGTGGGGGCGCCGGGGTTGCAGGCGCTTGATGGCCTCTTCGCCTTGCATCCGGCCCTGTCGGACTTGTGGCCGCTTTGGCAGGCCCGCGAGATGCTGGTGCTGCAAGCCACAGGGCTCAGCTATCGGGGCCGCTCGCATTTCGACGCGCAAAACGCGCTCGAAACGGGCGGGCGCGAGGCGCGCACGCACCATGATGGATGGGTCAACCGGGCGCTTGCCGCGCTGGGGCCGGGCGGCGGCCAGAGCGGCCTTGCCGTTGCTCCGTCCGTACCCCTCGCGCTGATTGGCGAGGCGCCGGTTACCAGTTGGTCGCCCGATCATCTGCCCACAGCCGATGCGGATTATTTGGAGCGCCTAAGCCGGCTTTACGTACGCAACCCAAATTTTGGCGATGGGCTAGAGCGGGCCATCGATATCCGGCAAACCGCCAGCGCGATGGATCTGGGCGAGGGTGGAAGGCCAAAGGGCGGCCGGCGCGGCAAATCCTTCGAGCCTTTTGCCAAAGGTCTCGGGCGTCTCTTGGCGGCACCGGACGGACCGCGGATCGCCGTGACCGAAACCGGCGGGTGGGACACCCATGCGCGCCAAGGAGCCGAATCTGGGCTGCTTGCGCGCCGGCTCGATGACCTTGCGGGTGGCCTTCTCGCGCTCAAGGACGCCTTGGGACCGGTATGGACCGAGACAGTCGTCGTGGTTGTCAGCGAATTTGGCCGCACGGTGCGCGTTAATGGGTCGGGCGGGACCGACCATGGCACCGGGGGCGTAGGGCTTGTGCTTGGGGGCCGGGTTGCCGGGGGCCGGGTGCTGACCGATTGGCCGGGCCTTGCGCCCAGATCGCTCCTTGATGGGCGGGATTTGCGCCCGACACACAATCTGGTCGGCCTTTTTAAGGCCATCTTGGATCAGCATTTGAACGTGCCAGGGCGGGGCATCGATCGGTCGGTTTTTCCAGGCTTTGCCTCGGTATCGCCAACCCGGGATGTTATGCGCGCCTAATGATCGGGGGCACGTTCCCGGTTATTTCTGCGACGAGAGAAATAAGCGCCAGGCCCACCGGCTTGGTGTTTGCTTTGCGCTCTTTGGGACTCTCGGTATACCGGGCAGCGCACAAAAGGGCGGCGTGCTGCGGATGGGCCGGGCATCGGGTGGATTGTGCAGGTGTGAGGGAGCAGGGCCGATGGGTCTCTTGGATGTGACGAGAGGGATGAAGCGCCTTCAGCGCCTTGCCGGCGCGGGCCTCCTCGCGCTGGGCGCAGTGGTTTTTGTCGCCCCGGCGCAGGCCGATACGGTGTTCACGGTCGCGGAAATCCCGGTCGATGCCAAGGCCGCCGGGGCCAGCGAGGCGCGCACCGTCGCGATCGATCAAGGTCGTCAGGTGGCCTATCAGATCATCGCAAAACGGCTGGTGCCGGAAAGCGCCTGGGGCGTGATCCCGGACCTGAGCCTTGCAGAGGTGGCGGACTTGGGCGCCGGCTATGAGGTGATCACGGAAAAAAACAGCACCACACGCTACATCGCCACCATCACCTATAGCTTTCGGCCGGCGGCTATCCGGTCCCTCCTCAAGCAGCGCAATGTGCCCTTCTCCGAGACCCAGGCGCCGTTGATGGTAGTCTTCCCGGTCCTTACCGTCGGCGATGACACCCGCGTCTGGAAAGACCCCAATCCCTGGCGCGAAGCCTGGGCTAACCGCAATCTGATCAATGCCCTGACGCCGGTGATCTCACCGCTTGGAGACTTGAGCGATTTGTCCACCGCGCCGGAGAGCCTGGCCGCCACGTCGAGCTTTGCAGCCTTTAAACCGCTTGCGGACAAATACGGGGCCCTCAGCGTGTTGGTGGCGCGCGCAACCCAAGCGGCCCCCGACGCCAACATCATCGTCAATGCCGATCGGCTGACCTCGGGCGGGTCACAGAGTTTTTCGGTGTCCGTTCCGGTAAGCGGAGATCCGGAACGCGCCTTTG
>JBCDJA010000309.1:0-3828 GCA_038748465.1 Pseudomonadota bacterium | reverse complement strand
TGACCGACGATCCAGCCCATTGTGAACTTTACACCGTCGTCGCACGATACGCATAACACGCGTGCCGAGGGGGACTGACCATGCAAGCCGGATTTGTACTCACCGTGCGCGGGGGCGCGCCTCGCCTCCAACGTGTTGAACCGCGAGAGGCGGCCGATGTGCCGCTGACCCGCTGGGCGCAAGACGCTGAAGCCGACCTCACGGTTGTCCTCATTGGGTTCCTGACCTACCGCAGCGATTTGCCGGTCCCCACGACCCTCTCGGACCCGGACGCGGTTCTGGCCCTCTACCGCGACAAGGGCGCTGAGGCGCTCATGCGTCTTGAAGGGGATTTCGCCCTGGCGCTCGTCGATGGGCGAACAAGGGTGACTTTCGCCTTGCGCGATCCCATGGGCGCTTGGCCGCTCTATTTCTCCGCCACCGGTGAGGGTGTGTCGATTGGCACCAACCTCTTGTCCCTTGCGGCAGCGGCGGGCGACCTGGCGCTTTCGACTGAGTTCCTGTCCCATTATCTCATGCCGAGCTTTGCCGCGACCGAGCTTGACACAGATAAAACCGTCTTTGCGGGGATCGGCCGCGTGACCCCGGGCTCGCTGATGCGGTTCGCACCCGGAGAGCCGGCACGCCAGGTTGCGCAGTATGAGTGGCGGTGGCCGGACAATATCTTAAGCGAGGATGATGCGCCGTTTCAATCAGATGCCGAAGATCAGTACCGGGAAATGCTGGATCAGGCGATCGCCGAGCGTGCCCGCGGCGCTGTAACCGCACACCTCTCGGGGGGCATGGACTCGTCCGCCATTGTGCGGCTGCTGGCCGACCGTTTTCACACCGAGCAAAAGCGGCGGCGGCTTTCCACCTTGTCGCTTGTGTATGACATTGAGAGCCTCAAGCCCGAGCGGGATTACATCGATCGGGTGTTAAAGCGCGGCGGACCGATTGATCCCCATTACATCAATGGCGATGCGCTCTTGGCGTTCCAATGGTTCGATGCCCCCATGCCGGTGCACGATGAACCCCATGCCGGCCTCTTTT
Organism: Pseudomonadota bacterium; assembly: GCA_038748465.1. Taxonomy (GTDB): domain Bacteria; phylum Pseudomonadota; class Alphaproteobacteria; order M2410; family M2410; genus JBCDJA01. Next base: position 2,796 of record JBCDJA010000309.1, on the reverse strand, counting down.
ATATCAGTGCAGAACGCCGGTTGGCGGACGAGGCCGGCGCGCTCGGCACCGATGTTGTGATGACTGGCAATGGCGCTGAGGTGAGCGTGCAGGGCACGCGCCATTTCATCGCCGACCTGGCGCGGCGCGGGCAATTTGGCAAGGCCCTCAACGAGGTGCGCTTGCTGGCCGATGCAAAAAACACAAGCCTTTGGCGCGTGCTTCAGGCAACGACCCTGCGTCCCTTAGTGCCCGTGACGCTGCGCGATGGAGTGATGGCGCGGTTGAAAAAAGGCGAGGGCGGATGGCCGAACCTCGGCAGCCTCGGTATCGCGCCCTGGCTCGATCGCGACTGGGCGCGCGAGCATAAATTGTGGGACCGGGCGGCCGAACGCACAGTGGCTTATAATCGTTTTCCCGTCGCGCGAAACATGCCCCTTGCGGGCCTGCGGGCAACGGCGGGTGAGTGGGGCGCATGGCACCTGGCGAGCCAGCACGGCATCCACACGGCCCGCCCCTTCCTCGACCCCCGCTTAATCGAATTTGCGCTCAGCCTGCCGGTCGATTATCGCGAGCATCCCCATTGGCCAAAGCCTTTGCTCTCCGGGGGGATGAAAAACGTCCTCCCCAAATCCATCAGAACACGCACCGTCAAACGGAATTTCAACGATATTGTTTGGAACGGCTTGCAAGATAATCTAGAGCCCCTGCGCGACCTCATCGACAGGGCTGACGATCAAGGTGTCGTGCCCTTTGACAAGCAAATCCTCGCCAAGGGGCTTTCTGAACATGCCCACGGGTCGGTCGCGCCCGCTGGGGCGTTGCGTTTGTCGGGCATGCTGGCCCTGCTTTACTGGCTTGAAAAGCGCGGGGAATGGACGCGGCCAATGGCGGGTGCTTCCGTAGACCTCAGTGCAGGCGGGGAGGTGTCGCCATGACGACCGATGTCGGGCCGGAGGCCGCAGCGGCCGATACGTTTTGGGGCCTTGTGCGCGCCCATTGGGGCAAACTGTCGGTCACCACGGCGCTCTTTTTGGGCGAGGCAAGCGCCATGGTTGCCGGCCCGTGGGCCCTCGGGCACGCGATCGATGGGATTATCGCGGGCCGATTCGAGGCCATTCTGCCGCTTGTTTTTATACAGATCGCGTTCATCGGTATCGGCACAGCCCGGCGCATGATCGACAGCCGCGCCTATGGGAAGGTGTATGAGACCCTGGCCGCGCGCCTTGTCTTGCGCCAGCGGGGGGAGGCAGTCGACCGCGGGGTCATCGCGGCGCGTACGGGCCTTGCCCAAGAACTGGTGAATTATTTTGAGCGGGACAGCGTGGCAACGCTGCATGTCATCGTCAGCCTCTTCGGTGCTCTGATTATGATCGCGTTCTATGACCTCACCTTGGTCGCCGGATGCCTCGGGGTGCTGGCGATCACGGGGTTCATTCAGCGCGATTATATGCGCCGCAGCTTGCGCCTTAATCGATCCGTCCACGACCAAATGGAAGGCCAGGTGGGCGTTGTGATGGGCGCGGACGCGAATGCGGTGTCCGGCCATTATGCCGAGCTGACCAAACGCCGGGTCCAGCTCTCAGATTTCCAAGCCCTTCATTTTGGTGTCATGGAAATCTTGGGGCTTGCGCTCCTGGCCGGCACGTTAATGCGCGCAGGCGGTCTTGGCAGCGTAACGCCGGGCGAGATCTTGGCGGCCTATCGCTATGTGCAGATGTTCACCAAAAGCTTGTCCGCTCTGCCCGTGTTGTTCGGGCAGGTGAGCCGGCTGCAGGATATCAACCGAAGGCTCTTTGCCTTGCGCTAATCGACGCTCTGCGCGGCCCTATCCAAAGAGGAGGGTCCGAACGATCAAGGCGATGCCGATGACGGCCAGGCTCACGAAGAAAACCCTGAGGAACATGGCTTCATCAAGATGACGGCGCACCCGCCCCCCAAGAGCCTGGCCGATAAGAGCGGTTGGCAGCCCCGCAAGGGAAAGCAATGCGAGGGTCGGGGTGAGAAGGCTTCGCCCGGTCAGGGTCACCAACAGCACAATCGAGCCGGTGCCAAAGACGATCCCCATGGCTTGGATCAATCGATCGCGCGAGAGCCCAAGCGCCTGAAGATAGAGCGCGCTTGGCACGTTTAAGGTGCCCGTTGTACCGGCAATAAGGCCCGAGACAAGACCCACCAAAGGCGATTGCCAGCTCTCACCGGGGCCGGGCGACGGAAGGCGTATAGCCGACACTCCGAGTGCCCCATACACGATTAGAACACCCCCAAGGCCGATCACAAGCATATCAGATCGTGCAACCGCTAAAATGGACGTGCCGATGACCACACCGACGATCAGGGTGAGAAGCATCGTCCGTAAGCGATGCACAAGCGTACCAAACGCGCCGCCCTTAAGGGCCTGGACGAGGTTTGTCAGCAGCGCAGGCACAACCATCAGGGCGATTGCGGTCTTTAGATCAACGGCAAGCACAAGCAGGCCGAGCGCCAATGTCGGCAGTCCCGTGCCGACCAGCCCTTTGACAAACCCGCCTGCAAGGAAAGCTGCCGCTATAAGGGCGATCAATTCTGGCGAGGCAGTCACGGGCCGGCAATGCCTTATCGGGTGATGATTTCCGGCCCCATCAACGCGTTGGGAATGGTCGTGGAAATTTGCGGCACATAGGTCACAAGGATGAGGAACAGGAACATGATTGCAAGGAAGGGCAGAGCGGCGCGCACCACATCAAAAATTGCCATTTTCGCGACCCCTGCCGTCACAAATAAATTGAGGCCCACGGGCGGCGTGATCATGCCAATCTCCATGTTCACCACCATGAT
>JBCDJA010000308.1:0-3843 GCA_038748465.1 Pseudomonadota bacterium | reverse complement strand
GTGCACAAGGACCCGGAGGTGCTTGTCGCCATTACCAATCTTGGCGATTATGCTGTCACGATCACCACACGCTCTTGGGCCAAGGCCAGCGATTATTGGGGCCTCAAATTCGATCTGACAAAGCGCGTAAAAGAAGCATTGGATCGGGAGGGGCTCGACATTCCCTTCCCAACAACGACAATCCTTCAAGCCGCTTCATAGGCGCGACGGCGGCGCCAGGCAGTACACCGCCGGTGCCAAGCCGGTCCCCAGCAACAGGCTTCCTCTGATGTCAGACGATAAAGATACACGCCCTCCCCTCATCAAGTCCCTTGGGCCAGACGCGCTCAACCGATATGTCGACAAAGTGCCCCACGCGGCCGCCCTCGGGCTTGAGGTGACCTTGATCGCCCACCGCGAGGCGGAACTGCGCATGCCCTATCGGGAAGACCTGATCGGCTATCCCGAAACGCGGGTGGTCGCCGGCGGGGTTATCACAACCCTCCTCGATAATGTCGCCGGATTGTCCGTCGCCTGCGCAATTGAGGAGCTTGTCCCCTTCGCCACCCTCGATCTGCGGATCGATTATATGCGGCCGGCTGTCCCGGATGAGGCGATTTGCGGCTATGCCCATTGTTTTAAGGTGACCGAGAACATTGCATTTGTGCGCGGGCTCGCGCATCACGGAGACCGGACCGACCCCATCGCGACCGCTACGGCCACCTTTATGCTCAACACCAAAACCCAGCATTCTGGAGGGGCCGGCGCGAAAGCCGGCTAAACGGGCACGCCCATGGATCGATTACAACACGCCAAAGAACGGGGTGAAAAACCCGACCTCGACGGATTGATGCAAGACATTCCGTATGCTCGGTTTCTGCAGATCGGCGCCGAGTTGAAAGGACACGAGCTGACGATGGTTCTCCCATTCAGGGACGAAATTGTGGGCAACCCACGCTTGCCCGCAATCCATGGCGGGGTCATCGGCGCGTTTTTGGAGGTGACGGCCACTGTTCAATTGGTTTGGGAGGTGGCTGATATCAAACTGCCGAAGCCGATCGACATGAACATCGCCTTTTTACGCTCCGGCAGGCCCCAGCCCACCTATGCCCGGGCAACGATCACCAAACAGGGTCGGCGGATCGTTCAGGTCAGCGCGGATGCCTGGCAAGAAGAGCGGAATAAGCCAATCGCAACCTGGCAAGGGCATTTTCTGACCAAGTCAGAGATCGCGACGGTTTGAACCAGGGCAAAAGCCTTCGCTGTGAGGGATCATCTGCGTGAGGCTTGCTTCGCTGCTTGCTTTGGCGTCCTGTCCTACACATACCCCATGTTAGACACGTAGTTCTGCATCGCCCTGATACGATTAGCATCTGATGGGTGCGTGGACATGAACTCTGCCGTGCGTGGGCCAGACCGTTGGGTCATTGTATCCCAGAAACGGATCGCCTCTTCGGCTCGATAGTTTGCACCGACCATAAAGTCGGCACCCAGACGATCTGCTTCATATTCGTGCTGACGGGAATAGGGGAGGATCACACCAAAGGTCACCCCGGCCCCTAGAATACCCGCAATCAATCCCGCATTCTCAACATCGTTCGTGGCCAGGGCCACACTGGCAATCGCCAAGCCACCCTGTGCCGCGAGTTGCTGGGAGTATCGCTCGGCCGCGTGTTGACCAACCACATGGCCCGCTTCATGCCCCATCACTGTGGCAATTTGGTCATCGTTCGCCATGATGTCGAGCAGGCCGGTGTGAAAGCCCACCTTGCCCCCGGGCATCACCCACGCATTCACCGTCTCGTCTTCGAAGACCACATATTCCCAATTGTACCGCGTGAGGTTCTGACCGGGATGACGTTGGTCGGCCGCGCTCACAATGCGATCACCAACCCGTTCCACACGGCGGCGGAGCCCCGTATCACGCGTTTGACGATTTTGTTGGAGTGCCTGGGTCCAGGATTGGGCTGCCAATTGCGCAAGTTGGCCGTCAGAAACCAAAAGTAGTTGTCGTCGTCCAAGCGCCTCATTGTTGGTACAGCCAGACACCGCGGCCCCTGAAAAAGCGACGACAGATCCCGCTGCCAAGCCGCGGACCAACTCCCGGCGCGACATGGTTACTGCCGGGCGTTTTTTCATCTCTTCCATCCGCTTCATCCTCTTCGCTACGACGCTGGTCCGAAGACACCATCCCAATGACTATCGGCTCACAAAAGGCCGCAATACCGGACCTCATTTCACGCCAAAACGATCGCTATCGCCAGCCCCTCAATCATAGAACAGGCGAAAAATGGTGTAATGGGGGCTGGTGCACCGTGCCCCACCGATCAAGCAACGGCGGCCAGGACATAACTGGCAGCAGCGCCCCCCGACGACCAGGCATTGTCGAGCCGAGGGCCGAGACACCAATCACCGCAGAGCACAACCGGCGCGTCATCCACGGTAAGGATGGGCCGGCTCAAAACCTGTCCCGCAAAGGCATAGCGCCAGCGATGACCCGACAAGAGATCCGGCGTGACGGAGGCCAAATCGAAGGCGCCTCGGAACTCACCCCACAAAGCCTCCGCAATCGCGTCTTTTTCCCAGTCCAGGTGATCGACCGACCAGGCGGTACCCGCGTGGACAACCCATGCCTCGCCAGCGGGCCGGCCCGGTTTGGTGGTGTTGCGCGCTGCCCAGGCGAGCGGCCCGGCGGAAAACTCGATCCCGTCGGCGGCCACCCCCAGGGCGCCGTCGAAGGCCATCATGGCCGCCAGGCACGGGATCATGGTCACGCCGTCAAGCGCCCGCGCCACCTCCTCAAACGCGCCGAGCAAAGCAAGCGCCTGGGGCGCGGGAATGGCAACAACCAACCAGTCAAACGGTCCGTAGGCCTCGTCTTCCGTATCCACAAGCGTCCAAGCGCTCTCATGGGCCACGCTGTCGATTTGCGTTCCGGTGTGGAGCGTGCACGAGCGGGCCAGATGGCGCATCGCCCCGTTCATCGCTGGGGTAAAGACGTAGCGTGAAGGGGCCTCGAGTGGCGTTAATTCTCCGCCCTCCTCGGTTTTGACAAAACGCGCCTCCCATTGGTCGGCCAGTCCAAGCCCTGTAAGCTCGCCCACCCAGTCGGTGAAAACCGGGTCCCGCAGCGAAAAATATTGCGCGCCATGATCTGCATGGTGATCGTCTGTCAAACGCCGGGTGGCAAGCCGCCCCCCAAGCCCGCGGCTCTTTTCAAAAACCGTCACGTCATGGCCGGCGGCCGCCATACGCTCGGCTGCGGTGAGGCCCGCAAGTCCGGCACCGATGACCGCTAGCTTTGCCGGATTTTGACGAACGCCCATGGCGCATTCCTTCTTCACTACTCGGCTCGCCCCGCCGCTCTATCTCCTAAACCCAGGCAGAGCAGGCGCAGGCGGCAAGGCGAGTGAACCATAAGGCACAGAGCGATCCCGTCCAGGTGGTCTGGTTCAAGCGCGATCTCAGGGTCGCGGACCATGCCGCCTTGGCAGGGGCAGCTGCGGCACGCGAGGACGGGCCCGTTCTGCCGCTTTACATCGTCGAACCCGAGCTTTGGCGCCAGCCGGATATGGCCGGGCGCCATTGGGCCTTTATCGCGGATTGCCTTTCGGAAGTGCAGACCGATCTGGCCGACCTTGGCCAACCCCTCCTCATTCGCATGGGCGAGGCGGTCGACGTGCTGGAGGCGATCCGGGCCGATCGGGGCATCGCAGCCCTGTGGTCGCATCAGGAAACCGGCCAAGCCTGGACCTTCGAGCGGGACAAACGCGTGCTTGCCTGGGCCCGCGCGCACGGCATTGCCTGGCACGAGCCGCGTCAGAACGGGGTTATCCGGCGGCTTAAATCCCGGGACGGTTGGGC
>JBCDJA010000307.1:0-3844 GCA_038748465.1 Pseudomonadota bacterium | reverse complement strand
CTGCCACGCCCCGATCAACGGCAAGGCGACATCGGTTGCCGCAAAGCTTGCCTCGCCGTTGCCTCGCTGGCGATCGACCCATCGGCGGCGATCGTGGAAGCGTTTCGGCGCGCCGGCGCTCAGTTTTTCAAGGCTGAACCCCTTCAAGGCCAGGTTGCCCGGATTAGGCCAGCATTCCTGCCTGTCATCGAGCTCGGACACATGGGCCCCGCTCAGATCTAAGGAACACGCGCCCACGGGCTTCTCTGCCCGTAGGGCCAATGTGCCGTCGATCCGGGCTCGCGAGAGGCACAGGCCCCGCCTTTTGCCGTCCATGGCGTCCATATGCACAAGCACCCGATCGCGCGACTGGAGGCCTTGTGCATCGATCGCGCCCTCAAGATTGGCGCTTGCATAAACCGTCAGCCCACCAACTTTTGCATTTGTGAGCGACAACGCGGCGAGGGGCTTTAACCATCGCTCATCGAGCGAGCTGACGTCCGAGGATCGTGCCCGGTCCTCAAGCCAGCCGCCAAAGCCATCGCGGCGGAGATCGTTGGCGACATGAACACGGAAATGATCGTCAGCTGCCCCGCTCGCCGTCCAGGCGCGAGAGGCCTCGCCGGATTTGATCCATGCGGCGAGAGACGCGTTGGATTTCTTGCCGGTCCAGCCTTTAAATTCGGGCGCTGCATCCTCGGAGGCGACCCATCGATGGAAGGCGCTGGTGCCGGTTTTGGCGCCTGCCCAGCGCTCAAAGGAGGCCTTTCCGGCCGGGGTTTTGACCCATCTGTCGAAGAGATCGCCCGCCCGGTAGGTTAGCAGGTCGTTGCGCACACGCGCTTTGTCGACGGCTCTGGCGGATTTCAACGTGGCGCGGCCGACATGAACCTGCCCGCCAATGTCAGCGCCGTCGAAATCGATTGCGCCGGAGAACCGGCTTTCGCGGTCGATGAAGACCGGTCCCGAGATCAAGGCGCACAGGCCCTCAATGGACCTCGGCTCGCTCCCTTCGACGCTGACGCCGCGAACGGCCAAGCGACCGCCGATCTCGACCCCGGCCACACTGATTGGGCCTTGGAACCGGGCAGCGCGGAAGGATCCGTCCCGACCATTGCCGCCGGCGAGGATCACGTCATCGGCGATTTTCGCTTCCTCAAGGTCAAGGCTTCGGCCAAGCCCCCCACCGAGCCGCGAGCCCACGACATGGACTGACCCATCGACCCGCGAGCGCCGCACGGTAATGCGGCCTGACGCGCTAAAGCCACCGATGAGGTTCAGCGACCCGACCGTCGATTTATCCAGGAGGACGCTCACCGGCGCGCCATCGAGATCGACGCCTGACAAATCAAGCACGCCGCCGATGCTTGCGGTCCCGGCGCGCAGGCTGCCACGGATCACCGTCAGGCCTATCGCCGTATCCTCACCCTCCGGCGTCTCCGGAAGTGGGCTGAAGTCGGCCTTGCCGGCGATCGTCGCGCCATCAAGAAATACCGCAACGCAGCCTTCGTCGAGATTGCGGATCGAGGCCCCCCGCACCAGCAAATCCCCGCTGAGGGCTGTCCCGAGCGCATAAAATCCACAGGCAATGTTGGCCCGGTCCAACACCAGATCGGTCCAGATTTCAGCACCGGTCACCGCCAGGCCGGGGGCGACCCGTTCTGCCGGATGATGCGGATCGATGTGCATCGCGGTGAGGTCGATGCCGCCCTTGTAAAGGCCCCGGCTAAGGTCAACGCGCCCAAGGGAGCGGGCGCCCTTGAAGGTCAGTGCATCCTCGGCAACCATGCCTTTGGCGCGGACGCCTTTTTTAAAGCGGCACCCCGGAAAATCAGCACCCACGACATGGGTGTTCTCAAGCACCACCGCCTCGTCAAAGATGCAGTGCTCGAAACGGATCGGTACGAGAAGGCCGATCCCGGACAAATCAAGGGACCCGGTGATGCGCATGCGGCGCAGATCGAGGCCATGGGAGGTCAAGACCTCGCCGCTCGCTGGATTGGTAAGATGCGCGCGAAGCGACGGACCATCGATCGCTGGGTAAGCATCCTCCGGCAGGTCCGCTTGCCCACCATCAAGTTCGTCGACCCACGGCCCAAACGGCAGGCCACTTGCGTTTTTTTCGCTGATCTCGCGCAGCAGTCGGCGGCGCGTCGACCCCTCCACCATTCAGATGCCCCTTATCGCTTCTTCGCCAGCTAACCGATTGCCCGCGCATGCCCCCTTGCGGTCAGTCCGCAAACGGGCGGTGCACAGACGCCCCAACGACATCACCAAACCCGTCTCACCAAACGCTGAGACCCCAAAGTCTTTGGCCCAAATGTCTCGGCCAGTGCAAGGCCGAGGTCTGGTAAGCCGTTTAGTAAACGCGCGGCCGGCCCGTCTCCGGCACCATGCGCCTTCATCATCAGGCCGGAGTATGTGGGCCCTTGCAGGCGCACGCAATGGTTTTGGACACGCAATCGCTGATTTGCCGGGGTCGAGCGCCCCGCCACAACTCGGCCTCCAAAAGCCTTTCCAGATCCAAACGGCCTTGGCGTAGGGGCACCTGCGGAAGGCCGGCGTTTCACAGGATTGAACTTGGGCTTATTCGGCGGCCGGTTTGCGCCCCTCCCGGGCGCCGGCCTCTGCCACCGGGCTGTAAAGCGCACTTCCCCCCGCCCTAAATTCGCGCGCCTTTTCCGCCATTGCGGATTTTACCGCGTCGGCCTCCGCGGCCCGCGCCGCATCCCGAACCTCCTGACTGATCTTCATCGAGCAGAATTTCGGCCCGCACATGGAGCAGAAATGGGCCACCTTGGCGCCTTCTGCCGGCAAGGTCTCGTCGTGATAGGCTTCTGCGGTTTCCGGATCGAGGGCCAAGCGGAATTGATCGCGCCAGCGGAATTCGAACCGCGCCTTCGACAACGCATCGTCCCAAATCTGGGCTGCGGGATGGCCCTTGGCGAGGTCTGCCGCATGGGCGGCGATCTTATAGGCGATGACACCGGCCTTAACATCGTCGCGGTTTGGCAAGCCCAAATGCTCCTTAGGCGTTACATAACAGAGCATGGCCGTGCCGAACCAACCGATCATCGCTGCGCCGATCGCGCTTGTTATGTGGTCATAGCCCGGCGCGATATCGGTCGTTAGGGGCCCGAGCGTGTAAAAGGGCGCCTCATCGCAGGCCTCAAGCTGGCGGTCCATATTCTCTTTGATCTTATGCATGGGCACATGGCCCGGACCTTCGATCATGACCTGCACATCATAGCGATCGGCGATGCGTTTCAGATCGCCTAAGGTCTCCAGCTCAGCAAATTGCGCCGCGTCATTGGCATCGGCGATCGAACCCGGCCGCAGCCCATCGCCAAGCGAGAAACTGACATCGTAGGAGGCCAAAATCTCGCAAATTTCCTCATAAGCTGTGTAGAGAAAACTTTCTTTATGATGTGCAAGGCACCATTTGGCCATGATCGATCCGCCGCGCGAAACAATGCCGGTGACCCGTTCTGCTGTGAGCGGAATATGAGCCAGGCGCACGCCGGCATGCACCGTGAAGTAATCAACGCCCTGTTCGCATTGCTCGATCAGCGTGTCCCGGTAGATCTCCCAGGTCAGCTCCTCGGCAATACCGCCCACTTTTTCAAGCGCTTGATAGATGGGAACCGTGCCAATGGGGACCGGCGAATTGCGGATGATCCATTCACGAATGGTATGGATGTGTCGCCCGGTCGACAGATCCATCACTGTATCAGCCCCCCAACGGGTGGACCAAACAAGTTTATCCACCTCTTCGGCGATGGAAGAGCTGACGGCTGAGTTGCCGATATTGGCATTCACTTTGACTAGGAAATTCCGGCCAATGATCATTGGCTCGGTTTCGCCG
>JBCDJA010000306.1:0-3867 GCA_038748465.1 Pseudomonadota bacterium | reverse complement strand
TTGGCTCGATCTCACCGTGGCGACGGCGCCTGGCGAAGCGCTTCCCATCGCGGCGTGGACAAGCTTGCCCGTTGGGGTTGTTACGTTGTCAGAGCGCTATCGCGGCAAACCAAACGGGCCCACGACTTCAACCGAGCGCGCTGCTGCGCCCGGGGGCTTTGAAGACCCGGCGATTTTTGAGCGGATGGTCGGTGAGGTTCGCTCGCTCATCCGCGACTTTGCGGGAGCTGAGGCGTTTCGGCCCGCATTCGATCGCGCACGCGCCCACCTGATCGGCAATTCTGGGACCGTGACCACCCTTGCCGGCGTGCATCTGGATCTCGATCGGTATGACCGCGATCGGGTCGATGGGGCTTGGCTCAACCTCGCTGATCTGACCGCCCTGACGGCCGATCTTCAGGCCATGGGGGCACGGGGCCGCGCCCGCCATCCCTGCATCGGCGCGGACCGGGCCGATCTGTTGGTTCCCGGCTGCGCCATCCTGCAGGCCATCCAGGCAGAGTGGCCCGCCAAACGTGTGCGCGTCGCCGACCGAGGCTTACGCGAGGGCATGCTGCTCGATCTGATGCAACGGGGGCGCTCGAGCCGTGTCGTTCCGCCGCGCGCGCGCCTAAACGCTGCCGAGCCCGCGCCGCCGCGCCGGCGTCGATGAGCGAGCATGGGGAGAGGTGAATGGCGGGCATGAAGCGCAAAGGCTCCGGCGGTGGATCGGGGCCGGGTTCAGGGGGGTCCGGGCGCGGGGGGCTTAAAGTCCGTGTCAAGACCGCTCGGGGTCGGAAACTCTCGTCGACCCGCTGGCTGCAGCGCCAGTTGAACGATCCCTATGTTGAGGCCGCCCGCCGGGATGGCTTGCGCTCGCGGGCCGCTTACAAATTGAGTGAGATTGACGATAGGCACCGATTTTTGAAGCCCGGGGCGCTCGTGGTCGATCTCGGTGCGGCGCCTGGGGGATGGGCCCAAGTCGCGGTGAACCGGGTAGGGCCCCGGGGCCGCGTTGTGGGTATCGATCTCAAACCCATCGATGCGATGGCCGGCGCCGATTTTTTAGAGCTCGATTTTGAAGACGCGGACGCCCCGGATCGCCTCAAAGCCCGGCTCGGCGGGAAGGCGGATGTGGTGCTGAGCGATATGGCCGCCTCCGCAACGGGCCACAAACAAACTGACCATCTGCGCATTGTTGCCCTGTGTGACCTCGCCGCCGATTTCGCGCGCGATGTGCTGGCGCCGGGCGGCGCGTTCCTCGCGAAGGTTTTGCAAGGGGGGACCGAGCCGCAGCTCTTGGCCCGGCTTCGGCAGGACTACCGCTCCGTGGCGCATGTGAAACCCAAGGCAAGTCGCGCCGATTCGTCCGAAATTTACGTTTTAGCGAAAGGGTTTCGCGGGGCTGGCACCTCAAGCGACCCGTAAGGCCAAGGGTTGGCGCGGCCAAACGCCGATCCATCTAGCCGCTATGGCCGACGTGCAGGCGGCATGGTAGGCAACGGATTATGGCGCATTGAACCCGGCGCCCCGTGCGCGCCCTCGCCAGGCGAGAAAGCGACGCGCGCTCGCCACGGGAGACGCCGGAGGAGACATTGATGCGCGCCCTCGCCAGGGGAGAATAGACCGTGACCATTCGCGACGCGTTGACCTTTGATGATGTGCTGCTGGTGCCCGGGCCCTCCGATGTGCTGCCGCTGGAGGCCGATACATCCACCTTCTTGACGCGCGACATCCGCCTCAACATTCCCCTCCTTTCCGCCGCCATGGACACGGTAACCGAGGCCGAGCTTGCCATCGCCATGGCCCAGGCCGGCGGGATCGGCGTCGTCCACCGCAATCTTGAGCCAGATCAGCAATCGGCCGAAGTTGAGAAGGTGAAGAAGTTCGAAAGCGGCATTGTCCGCAATCCCGTCACGCTGGGCCCGGATGCGGTGTTGTCCGATGCCCTTGACCTGATGGAGGCGAAAAAAATCTCCGGCATCCCGGTGGTCGAGGCCGACGGCACGTTGGTCGGTATCCTCACCAACCGCGATGTCCGCTTTGCCGACGACCCGTCCCAGCCCGTCAGGGAGCTGATGACCAAGGGCGACCTTGTGACGGTTCGCGAAGAGGTCTCAAACGATGAGGCCCGCCGGCTGTTGCACAAGCATCGCATTGAGCGGCTTTTGGTGGTCGACGAGGCGTATCGATGCATCGGCCTGTTGACCGTCAAGGACATGGAAAAAGCCGAGCTGCACCCCAATGCGTGTAAGGACGAACAGGGGCGACTGCGGGTGGCGGCTGCCATCTCGGTGGGGCGCGAGGCGCTCGAGCGGGCTGAGGCGCTGTTGGCCGCCCATGTGGATTGCCTGGTCGTCGATACCGCCCACGGCCACTCCTCGGGCGTGATCGAAACGGTTCGCAGCGTCAAGAAAATGAGCAATTACACCCAAGTGATCGCAGGCAATGTCGCGACCACAGAGGCAGCCGAGGCGCTGGTCGCAGCCGGTGCTGATGCCGTGAAGGTCGGGATCGGGCCTGGCTCGATCTGCACCACACGGATGGTTGCTGGGGTCGGTGTCCCTCAATTGACGGCCATTCTCGATGTGGTGGCCGCTACGCGCAAAGCCGGCATCCCGGTGATTGCCGACGGCGGCATCAAATCTTCGGGCGATCTCGCCAAGGCGATTGCAGCGGGTGCCAATTGCGCCATGATGGGGACGCTTTTTGCCGGCACCGATGAAGCGCCCGGCGAGGTATTTTTGTACCAAGGTCGGTCGTATAAGGCCTATCGCGGCATGGGGTCGATCGCGGCGATGGCTCGTGGGTCGGCAGACCGTTACTTCCAAAAAGAAGTCAACGATCAGCTTAAGCTCGTCCCAGAAGGGATTGAGGGCCGGGTGCCCTATAAGGGCCCGCTTGGACCGGTTGTGCATCAATTGGTCGGGGGCCTGCGCGCTGCGATGGGCTATACGGGCTGCCGCACGATCGAGGCCTTCCAGAAAGAGACATCCTTCGTGAAGATCACCAATGCGGGCTTGCGCGAAAGCCACGTACACGACGTGTCGATTATGCGTGAGGCGCCCAATTACAAACTCAACGATTGATGCGAGGCTAAGGCGTTATGCGGCCTGATGCGCTGGCCGCAACGGCAGCTGACCTCCTGGACCGCTTTGTCAATCGGCCCCAACCGCTTGGCGGGTTGATAACCGGGTGGGCCAGGGCCAACCGCTTTGCCGGCAGCGGCGATCGGCGCCGGCTGGGCGATCTCCTCTTTGCCATCGTGCGCGACCTTGAAGCGTGTTTCGCCCTCTGCCGGGAGGACCGGCCCAGCGGCCGCGATCTCTTACTTGCGGCGTTGGCGCGCGATGCGCTCCCGGCCGATTTCGCCGATGCGGCTGTGCTGTTCTCAGGCGGGCCCCATGGCTTGGCCCCGCTTTCCGATGAGGAGCATGCGACCCTGGCGATTTGGCGCACTGAGGCGGTTGAGGGCCCTGCAGCCGTAAACGTGCCGGATCACCTGTGGGTTGATGTCAGCACACAGATGACCTCCGCAGGGCTCGATGCCGGTGCCGAGGCATCCGCGCTCACCGGGCCTGCGCCCCTCGACCTTCGGGTCAACACCCTTAAAGCCTCGCTCGAGCCTGTCCTCGCAGCGCTTCGCGCCGAATGCATCGACGCTCAATCTCTTGACCGGGTGCCGGGAGCGCTGCGGATCGGGGCAATTCGGACCGGGGAGGGGGAGAGCGGGCGAGCGCCGCGCCTGGTCGATCACCCTCTTTACACAGAGGGGTCCTTCGAGGTGCAGGATGCGGGCGCCCAGGCCGCCTCGCTTAGCGTGGGCGCCCGGCCTGGCGAGCAAATCGTCGATTTGTGTGCGGGGGCGGGCGGCAAAACCCTGGCCCT
>JBCDJA010000305.1:0-3875 GCA_038748465.1 Pseudomonadota bacterium | reverse complement strand
TCAAGGCCATCGCTTGGGTAAGCAGCGCCATCGATCCGTCCGCCGCGCTTGGGGTGGCGTTGGTGCTCAGGTTGGAGTTGGCGCCGGGGCCGAGGTTGAGGGCAAGGTCGCCATAGCATTGCAGCATCCGACCGATTGCCCGTCCCTCTGCCGTCGCCGATAGCCGGAGCGCGCCAGTCGCCAGCAAGGTCGCCGGCACCTCACCGGTCGGGACGGTGAAGCAATGCAGGGAAAACCGGCTGGGGTTTGTTATGACAAACGGGTCACTCGTTCTGACGACGGACAGATCGCAAGCACGGGTCTGCGTTTCCCGGCGCCCCTGCCGAGTGGTTGCGCCATCGGTCCCATGCAGATTGATAAAGGCAAGGTCCTGCCCGGCCCGGTCGGCATGCTCGCGCAGGCGATGCACGGCATGGCCTGAGGCCTCGACCCGCGAGACAGCCATCGACCCTGCGGACTTTTGGCGGATTCGCCCGACGAACGGCGTGCGCGGCTCGGGACGGTTCGGCTCAAGGCGCACAAACGCCTCCGCCAGCGCGTCCTGCCAAGTGCCGTATCCGGAGACGGGCTTTTTGCTATCGACAATCCATTCCATAAGACAGCTCAACTAGAGGGGCGCCTATCGCCTTGGAGTTTACACCATCCTGCTCCGCTTGCCCGTGCCCGCGAGGGGCAGAAACACGCGCGTTGCAACCCAGCGCGCGCGCCTCGCGCTCGACCAATCGGAATTAATGTCGAACGTCATTGGCTGTTTGTTGCCGCAGATGTTCGGTTATGCACAGGTTTTTTCGCACGCAGTCGTGTTTAAGGCCTTGAACTCTCTCAACAAACTCCAGCACTCGCAGGAAGGGTGTAAAACCTGATTGACGAGGAGTGGAGCCTGTTAACGATAAGTAACACACGCTGCCACGGACCTTTTTCATGACGACCTCTTCAAACATTCTATTGATCGACGACGACGAGGACTTTGCCAACCTTGTCTCGATTTCCCTTTCACGTGCCGGACACCTGATCGAATGCGCCCACAGCGGCTCTGCCGCGCTTGAATTGATTGCCACCGGTCGCTTCAAAGTCGTGCTTGTTGACCTGAAGATGGGGGATGCAACCGGCCGGTCGTGGTCGTTTGCGGGGCTCAATTTATGCCGGCTTATTCGCCAATTACCGGACGGAGACCACCCGCGCATTGTCATTCTTACCGGCAATCGGAACCGCCAAAACCTGTCGATTTATTTTGCAAATGGCGCGGATGATTTGGTGCTGAAGGACGATGGTTTTGATGTTCTTGCGCAGCGCGTCGCGTATTGGCGCCGAGACAATCGCGGTGATCGGGAGCGGCAAGAACGGCGCCAGGCCCTTGCATCGGAAATAGAGGCCTCCCAACGGGCAGCGTATCTCCCGATTGGCGCCCATCTCCACAACAGCCCCTAGAAAAAGGGCAGAAGCGCCGCTAGGGCCCGAAGCGGGGACGGCTTAACCCTTGCGGGTGCCGTCGCCGGTGCCGAGACTTGCCCCGCCGGCTGGCTCGCCCGGTTAGTGTGCTCGGTCCGTGCGCCCGCTTGCTAAGCCCTGGGAAGGCTCGCAAGGCCGAACCAAAATGTCGAGATTGTCTTGGTCACCTCATCGAATTCGGTGAGGTCCTGGGGTTTTGACAAAAACGCGTTGGCCTTCATCCGATAAGCCTTCATGATCTCTTTTTGCGAGATTGACGTGGTCAGCACGAGAACGGGAATCGCCATGGTTTCCACCCCGCGGCGGATTTGCTCCAAAACGTCAAAACCATTCGCATCCGGAAGATTGAGGTCAAGCAAAATGAAATGGGGATAAACCCCATGCTCGTCCGCTTTGATCTTCTCAAGCTCGGCCAGAAGCAGCTTTGCCCGGTGAAAGGCCATAAAGGCCACATCGGGCGCATGCCGTTGGAAGCCCCTCAGCAAAAATCTGAGATCGTCTTCGCTGTCTTCTAGGATAAAGGCTTGCAGTCTTGGCTTCATCGGCGGCCCCACTTCGTCGCCGGACTATAGAAAACCTATTTGGGCAGGGTGAAGAATATTTTTGTGCCAATCCCCACCTGGGACGTCATCCACACTTCTCCCTCATGGCGTTCCACGATCTTCTTGACAAGGGCAAGCCCGACCCCCGTCCCGTCCAGCCGGCTTTCCGCATCGACCCGGGTGAAAATATTGAACGCGTCCATCCAGTGACGCCGATCGATCCCGCGGCCGTTATCTGCCACACACACGGTCCAGTGTTCTGAGTTCTCCCGCGTCGAGATTTCCACATTGGGCGGCTCGCCCGCCCGGTACTTGATCGCGTTTTCGATGAGGTTGTGAAAAACCATCACCATCTGGCGCGAATTAACCCGGGCCGTTGGCATCGGACCGACCGATACAGCCGCGCCGCTTGAGGCGATCACCTGTTCTAATTCGTCC
This sequence comes from Pseudomonadota bacterium, assembly GCA_038748465.1. GTDB lineage: Bacteria > Pseudomonadota > Alphaproteobacteria > M2410 > M2410 > JBCDJA01. Next base: position 1,446 of record JBCDJA010000305.1, on the reverse strand, counting down.
TGGGCTTCGTTGACGATCTGGCCGATATCGGTTTCGAATCTCAAAGTCTCGTCAGACTCAACGGATGCAAATTGCAAGAGATCGTCAATGAGATGCTGCATGCGCTCAGCGCTTCGCAGTACGCGGCTTAGAAAATCTTTACCCTGCTCATCGAGGGTGTCGAGATAGTCCGATTCCAACAGACGCGCATAGCCGCGGATTGAACGCAAAGGCTCTTTCAGATCGTGCGCTACGATATAGCCAAAACTCTCAAGTTCCTGGTTGGAGCGGGTCAATTGAACGAGGGTGTCATTCAAGCTGGCCTGCACACGAGTGTTCTCGGTGACGTCCCGGAAGAATACCGGGCTCATATACTCGCTCGCCGCCGTTGGCTCTTTGGCAAGCAGAACCACATTGGACAAAACCACGTCTCCGGATTTTTTTAAAATCTCAATCGCACCATCGCCTTTCTCCTGGAATTTCTCGATCCGCTGAAACAAGAGGCTGCGCGATTGACCGCTATCCTTGAAGTCACTTTTACGGAAAAGGTTTGTCAGCGGACGGCCTTTGACATCCTCGGTTTCAAAACCGAACAAGTCAGAAAAAGCCGGATTAATCGAACCAATACACGCTCTATCGTCGATGAGGGCGATCGGCAAAGGCGCAAGCGAGACAAGGGTTGAGAATTGCTCCTGGCTCTGCTGGATCGCGGCACCCGCCTTAAAGACAGGTGTGACATCGACAAAGGTGATAACTGCGCCTTCGATGCCGCGGGCACCATTTACGAAAGGCATAATACGGACGATATAGCTTTTCTCGTTTTCAAGCGTCATCTCCCGCACAAAGGGACGGGACGTATCGATGACATGGCGCACATAGCTTTCAAGGTCTGCGTCGATAAAGGGGGCGTTAAAGTGGTTGATCGGCCGGCCCACATCGTGTTGCACAAGCGGCAGGATTTCGTTGACCGCGGGCGTGAAGCGCCGTATCCGCAATTCCGCATCGAGGAAAATTGTACCGATATTGGTACTGACAAGCAGGTTCTCGAAGTCGGCAGTCAGGGTGGTCAGCTCATTGATCTTTTCCTGAAACTCGGAATTGACCGTTTGCAGCTCTTCATTCACCGAATGCAGTTCTTCGTTGGTGGATTGTAGCTCCTCGTTAGAGGCCATGAGTTCTTCGTTGGAGGCCTGCAGCTCTTCGTTAGAGGTCTCAAGCTCTTCGACCGTCACCTGAAGATTTTCACGGGTCACCTGCAGCTCATTCTCAAGGGCTGCAACCTGTTGGTCATTATCAAGCGTCGTTGCGATTTGCCGCTCAACCGCCTGCGGCAGGGGTTTGCGCCCAATAAAGAGTACAAGAAAGTAAGTGGATTTCGACCGAACATCGGTCAACGGATCGACACGCACATCGCATCGCTCCGTCTTTCCTGCGTACTCAAAACCAATATCGGCAAAGCAGACCTGC
>JBCDJA010000304.1:0-3890 GCA_038748465.1 Pseudomonadota bacterium | reverse complement strand
TTGACGCACCAACGCGATGCTGGCCGCTCCCCAGGCCTCACCCCCCGAATGCCTGGCAAACACTGAGGTGTAACCCGCAAGGCCAAACGCGCCAACTCTGCGGCGATGCCCGGGGCACAATGCCTTTAAGCAGTTTTGACAAAACAACCACAGGTCGGACCGGCAAGGAAACCATGCCGACTGACGCATGCTGCAATTGGCTGCGAACCTGGCGGGGCGGAGCGCCAGAGCGCCGGTGACCCTCACACGCGCCGCCGTCTTCAGGTGACGCTACGGCTTCAAATTGGGCTGGTGCGCCGCAGCCTGCCGTCCTTAAACGCCATCCCAAATAAACCGGGCCACGCGAGGCTTGGAGACCGTATCGAGCAGCACTTCGACGCTTGTAATCAATTCGTCAAATTCAGGGTCCTCGCGCAAGTCCTCCACCCGTCTCACGCCATGGCGCACGGTCGTCCGGTCACGCCGCAACAAATCAGCAATCTCGCCAAAGGTGACACCAAAGAGCGTGTGGGAGAGATACATGCCGACTTGCCGGGCCGACGAGACGCGCCTCAAGGACCGGGTCTTGCCGAAGATCTGTTTTGTCTCGACGTGAAAAAGCAGGCTCGCAAGCGTGAAACAGAACATCATCACAGCTTGGCGGTCCATGCCCGAGGGCACGGGCGGCATCTGGACGCGCGCAACCGCCGGCGCCCCGTCCTCCTCATCCAGGGTCGCGTTCTCACCCAGGGTCGCATTAGCAAGCCGATGCGACGGCGCCTCCAGCTTCAAGGTCACCGGCTCGTCTTTGACCGGATCATGCGTAGGCGCATAGGCCGGAGATCGTTCAACAGCCGAGTCATCTGTCATAGGTATAGCCCCTTTAGTTGCCATCGCAACAATTGCGTCTTAAAGTTGTACGCAAAATTCGTACACCTGTCAACGCATGGGTAGTATATTCCTACATAACAATCTATTGTTGCGGGTAGCCAAGCCCTTCCGAGGTGTACCGCGGTCGGAGGGATACGCGAGCGACACCAATCGGACGGTACCGATCATGGGGTGTCGCTTGAGGCGCCGGCTATTTGGGGCATGACGCAACCCGCTGAGACAACCAGGCGAATCGGAACCTATACGATCGTGAAAAAACAAGGTGCACAAACCAAGGTATCAGAGCCGTTGCGCGCCCCCTGTGCAGAGCGGCTGCAGAGGTTGCGAATGGATGCCGGCTTATCGATCCGCACCATGGCAACGCTTTTGGGAATCAGTCCGACAACGTATCAGCACTATGAGCGCCGCTATAAGAAACCTTATCTGCCCAATGAGCTTGTCGAAAAAGTAATCCCCGTCCTGCTTGCCCACGGTATTGTACCGACGGCTGTCAGTAGCCTAACACCAAAAATGGATCAAATCTTGGGTCGTAGGTCAGGGGACGAAGAAACTGATTCGTCGGGAGACGTGTCCGCCTTCGACGGGCGTCTTGTTTCGGTGCCTGTCATAAGTTGGGTTGAGGCGGAACGCTTTCTAAACACTCTGGACACAGGCATGAGCATTGAGAGCACCGCCCACCTGCCGGTGGATTACGATCGAGAAACCGTCTTTGCCCTGAAAATGCAGGGCAGTGCCCTCAACAGGATCGCGCCCCCCGGCGCGCTCATCATTGTGGACTATGCCCTGACAGGCCTTGTGGACGGGAAATTCTATATCTTTAAAAATGGCGGCGGGCTGAGAGCCGGGCGCTACCGCATCGCCCCGCCTCGCTTTGAGCCGTTCTCCACCGAGCCAGACCACCCCCTGTCCCTCGCGGACGATCACGTGGAGCCCCTTGGCCGGATCGTACAGGTAGTGACCACCCTGTGACGGGCGTACGCTGCTTTGTGTTATCCTTGCAGGGCCGCAGCAAAAGCACGGATGCGTTTTGCATTGGCCCCGAGATCGCTTTTACCGACCCGGGACACGGACCGCAGGTCAATGCGCACTTCGGTCTCCTCATCGGTCAGCCTGATGACGATGTCATCGGTAAAGCCGAACCAGGCGCTCGTTTGCGTCGCCTCGATAACGCCGGTCTCGGCTCTCAGGATCGTCCAACCTAAGTCTTCGGCGGTCGATTTGGACCGAGTGAACGCCTCCTCAAAGGACAACGAGGTACGGATCGGCACAATATCTGGATAATGCGCCTGCTGAAGGTCTGCAACAAGGGGTTGAGCTGCCGGATCAGCCGAAGAGCCGGGCGGCACTTCAGCGCGCTTGCCGACATAATCAAGGCTGTTCGCGTCCGGGCCCCGGGCCTCCAACGCCGCGAGGAATTGCGGTGGGTCTTCCGTATCGGTCGTGATGTCGTGGATCATCGGATATTGGCCGGCCGAGGCGACCTGAAGCCCGATCAACCCCGCAGCCCCTCCCCCGATGACGAGTGCAACAAGCGGAGCAAACAGTGACGTGCCGCCAGCGGAGACGCGCATGCCAAGCGACACAAGACCCAGCAGCGCCCCAAGGGCGCCAAGGGCAAGGGCCACGACGAATAGCAGCAAGATCAGGGTGAAGGGCGGTGACGCGATGCGGTAAATCGGCCCCGACACCACCAAACACGCCACCGACACAACACTTAGCGCGACGCCCCAATGCATCCCAACTCCCCCGTCTTGTTTTTTTGTAACCCAAGCCAGCCCCGGCACCGTGCCTTAGGATAATCCAAAGGCCGGGCCGGGAGGGCTTTGCGTGTGGACGAACGCCCGCCCCAGCGCCTAGACCGCTGTTGGCAAGGAATAGTCCTTAAACTGATCGCGAAGGTCTTTTTTGGAGATCTTGCCCGTCGCCGTATGCGGGATCTCGTCCACGTAAACGACATCATCCGGCAGCCACCACTTTGCGACCTTATCAGAGAGGAACGCCACCATGTCGTCCTTTGAGGGGCGCGTGTCGCCAGAGGCGACCAGGATCAAAAGGGGCCGCTCGTCCCATTTCGGGTGATAAAGCCCAATCACCGCCGCTTCGGCCACGTCCGGGTGGGTCACGGCCGCGTTTTCAAGTTCGATGGACGAAATCCATTCCCCGCCCGACTTGATGACATCCTTCGACCGATCCGTAATCTGCATAATCCCCTGGCGGTCGATGGTCGCCATATCGCCGGTGTCGAAATAACCCTCATCATCCAGGATATCCATGTCCTCCTGGCGGAAATATCGATGCACAACCGCAGGGCCGCGCACCAACAGGCGCCCGGGGGTCTTCCCGTCCCGCGGCAGGGTTTTGCCGGCCTCATCAACAATCTTCATTTCAACGCCCCAGGGGGTGCGGCCTTGTTTGAGGCGGAAGGCCATTTGGTCTTCCTTGGACATCTCTTCAAACCCGGGCAGCGGTTGGGCAATTGTGCCAATCGGGCTCATCTCCGTCATGCCCCAAGCATGAATGGTCTCGACCCCATAGTCTTCAAGAAACGTCCGGACGATTTTCTCCGGCACGGCCGAACCGCCGATCAACACTTCCTTCAGGGTGGAGATTTTTGCGCCGGTGGATTGAAGATGCTGCAACAGCATCAACCAGACGGTGGGAACGGCCGCCGCATGGGTGCACTGCTCCGTCTCTAACAATTCATGAATGCTCGCACCGTCCATCTGCATGCCGGGGAACACCATTTTGCAGCCCGCCATGGGCGCGCCAAACGCGATGCCCCAGGCATTGGCATGAAACATCGGAACGACCGGTAAGATTGCATCCGCTGCACCAAAACCGATGGCATCCTTCATGCCCGCAATTAAGCCGTGGACCATGTTCGACCGGTGCGAGTAAAGAACCCCTTTCGGGTTGCCGGTGGTGCCCGATGTGTAACACAGCCCGCAGGCATCGTTTTCATCCACATCAACCCAAGAAAACCCGTCTTTCTGCTGATCGCGCCACTCCACATAGGAATG
>JBCDJA010000303.1:0-3896 GCA_038748465.1 Pseudomonadota bacterium | reverse complement strand
CGTCATCGTTGAATATGTCTTCGATTGGCCTGGCATTGGCGGCTATATGGTGGAGGCGGTCATCGCCAATGACCTGCCGGCCGTGATGGGGGGCACCTTGCTACTCGCCTTTACCCATTTGACGATCAACCTGCTGATCGATCTCCTTTATTACGCGGCCGATCCGCGCTTGCGGGCGTGACGCCAATGGCCATTGAGACAACCGATATCCCTGAAGCTGAACCCTCACCGAGGCTCCGATTGAGTTTTGAGCTGTGGCTTGGCTTGGGGCTTTTGGCGGTGATCATCCTCGGCTCTGCCTTGTCACCATGGATCGCCCCTTACGATCCCCAGGAAATTGACTTCACACGCAAGCTGTTGCCCCCGAGCTTTGCCCATCCCTTTGGGACTGACAGTCTGGGGCGAGATGTTTTTTCACGTGTCTTGGCCGCGGGGCAAACCTCGGTCCTGATTGGGTTTGCAACCGTCTTAGCGGCGGTCATCATCGGTCTGCCCATCGGCCTCATGGCCGGCTATTTCGGTGGCAGGCTTGATTCGATCTTGATGCGGACATCCGAGATCTTCCTCGCCTTTCCCCCTTTGTTGTTGCCGATCTTGATCGTGGCCGTGCTCGGCCCCGGTTTGCTGAATGCGATGATCGCCGTCGCCATTTCGTGGTTTCCTTGGTATGCGCGGATCATGCGCGGAGCGACAATCGCGATCCGGGAAGAGCTCTATGTTAAGGCGGCCCGGGCCATGGGCGTGAGCGATGTGGCCATCCTGTTCCGTCATATTTTGCCCAACGCCTCTTCACCGCTGCTCGCGCAAGGCTCCCTTGATTTTGGCTACGCCATCCTCGCCGCCGCCGCGCTTGGGTTTTTGGGCCTCGGCGCCCGCCCGCCCAGCCTCGAATGGGGCATGATGATCGCCGAAAACCGATCGCTGATATTCGATTATTGGTGGACGGCGGTGTTTCCGGGCCTTGCTATCGCGATCGGCGTGATTGCTGCCAATTTGATCGGGGACGGCGCCCGCGACGCGCTTGACCCCCACAACCTGACGGAGCGGTGATGTCTGACCACGCCGCTGCTGTCACCATCCGAAATTTATCGATTGGCTTTGGCCAAGGCCAAGGGCCGCAAAAGGCCGTTGACGGCCTCACCCTGGAGATCGCCCGCGGTGAAATCGTTGGCGTTGTCGGGGAAAGCGGTTCGGGAAAAAGCCTGACCGCCGCGTCAATCCTCGGCATGCTGCCAAAACAGGCTCATGTTACCGGATCGGTTAAAGTGGGCGATACGGAGGTTTTGGGCGCGCCTGCCCACGCGCTCCAGGCCATTCGGGGAGGCCGGGCCGCGATGGTCTTCCAAAATCCGATGGCCTGCTTTAGCCCCTATTATCGCATCGGCCAACAGATTGTCGACATCATCGTCTCCGGCGGCGGGGCGGACCCGGCCCAAACCAAGGACATCGTGCTTGAGCGATTCGCCCAAGTGCGCCTGCCCGACCCGGAACGCAGTTTCACAAAATTCCCCCATGAGTTTTCCGGCGGTCAGCTGCAGCGGGCGGCCATTGCCCTGGCTCTGGCACGCGGACCTGAAATTTTGCTCGCCGATGAGCCAACAACGGCCCTTGATGTGACAACCCAGGCGGAGATCATCGACCTTTTGTCTGACTTGCGCAACGAACTCGGGCTATCGATCCTTTTCATTACCCACGACTTGCTGTTGCTGGACGGCTTTGCCGACCGGATTGCCGTTATGTTCCGTGGGCATCTCGTTGAAACAGGACCGACCCAAGCGCTGTTTGATAATCCGCAAGAGACCTATACGCGAGAATTGCTCGGCGCCGTGCCTGGCTTTGCCCGCGATAGGACTGATGGCGCCAGGGCGAAGCCTCAAAAGACACCGCTTTTGGAATTGGATGGTGTTAGCAAATTCTATCGGACACGCCACGGCCGGTTTGCAGCCCTCGATCAGATCAATCTAACGCTACAGCCCGGCGAGTGCCTCGGCGTTATCGGCGAAAGCGGATCGGGCAAAAGCACCCTCGCGACCTTGCTGCTTCAACTCAGTCAGCCGGACCCAGGCGAAATACGCTTTGACGGCCAAGCCTTTGACGGCCTCGATCATCGAGCTCGGCAATCGATCCGTAAGCGTATTGGCGCGGTATTCCAGAACCCTTATTCTTCACTCAATCCACGGATGACAGTTGGGCAGATTATCGCCGAGCCCTTGCGTCTGATCGGTGGCCAATCGAAAACCGAGGCGGCCGGGCGGGTGCGCGACCTGTTGACCCTGGTGGGCCTCGACCCGTCGGTTGCCTCGCGTTATCCGCGGGCCTTTTCCGGCGGTCAGCGGCAACGAATTGCGATCGCGCGCGCGGTTGCTTGCGAGCCAGACCTGCTGATTATGGACGAGCCGACCTCGGCACTTGATGTTACGGTACAAGCCCAAATCATTGAGGTGCTCAAAGAGCTGCACCAGCGATTACGCATGGCGATGATCTTTATCTCGCACGATCTGGCGGTCGTTTCGGCCTTGTGCTCGTCCGTGGCGGTCCTCAAGCAGGGCAAACTCGTCGAATACGGACCAATTGCTGATGTGCTTTTCAATCCGTCAACGACCTATACGAAAAACTTGATTGCTGCGGCGCCTAGCTTGGATAAGCGCGCCCCCTCGGCAGGAGACTGAAACACGATGTCGAAGTTCGCAATTGCCGGGCTACAATTGGCCTTAGGATTTGAAGACAATATGGCGACGATCGAACGGGAGATCGCCCTCACCATGGTGCGCTTTCCTTGGGTCAACATGATTGTCCTCGGCGAGTTGGCCCCCGCTGGCCCGGTTGCATTGAACGCCAAACCGCTTCCCAACGCGGACGAGCGGCGGTTTCAGCACCTGGCAGAAGAACATGGAATTTGGATTGTAAACGGATCGACCTACGAAAAAGCAGGGGATCAGATCTTCAACACCTGCAGCGTGATCGACGACCGCGGCCGCGTCATCGGCCGCTACCGGAAAATGTATCCCTTCTTACCTTACGAAAAAAATGTGGAAGGGGGATCTGATTTTTTAGTGTTTGACGTCAACGGGGTTGGCCGTTTCGGCGTTAGCATTTGCTATGACATGTGGTTCCCAGAGACCACCAGGACACTCGCCTGGATGGGGGCTGAAGCGATTATCCACCCTACACTGACGAATACAATCGATCGGGATATTGAATTATCCATTGTGCGAGCGACCGCCGCCATGAACCAGGTTTATGTGGTCGACATCAACAGCGCCGCCCCGCTCGCCTATGGCCGGTCGATCGTGGCTGGCCCAAATGGCCGGGTGCTCTACCAAGCCGGCGACCAGCAAGAGGTTATCCCGCTTACGTTGGATTTCGATCATGTGCGGGATGTCCGCGAACGGGGCCTGCTTGGCCTTGGTCAACCGCTCAAAAGCTTTCGGGACGGCCCGTCAGACTTTCCCGTCTATTCCCAAGGGGCGTCCGCCTCGCTAGCCTTTAAATCGATGGGCCCCCTTGAGATGCCGGACCGGTTGACCCCATCGCCCCCACATGCCGGCAGAGAGGAAACAAGCGAATGACCCTGAGTGGAAACAGCCTCCTTCGTGATGAAGCCTATGTCGACGGTCGCTGGGTGGTCGCCGCGAGCGGTGCCACGTTTGAGGTTACCGATCCGGCGACCGATGAAGTGCTGACGCGCGTTGCAGATCTGGGCGCGGGGGAGACAGAAGCCGCCATTGCTGCGGCCGACCGCGCCTTCGCCGACTGGCGCCAGCGGACAGCCAAGGACCGCGCCGCCCTTCTACAAAAGTGGTTTCACCTCATTGTCAAGCACACGGACGAGCTTGCCACTCTGATGACCGCCGAGCAGGGCAAACCTCTGGCGGAGTCTAAAGGCGAGGTAGCGT
>JBCDJA010000302.1:0-3910 GCA_038748465.1 Pseudomonadota bacterium | reverse complement strand
AAGCAGCGTTCGTCCGAGGAAGTTGCTACACTGATCGATATCATCGAAACGAAGCAGGCGGAAACAGGGCTCGTTTCGGCAAACGCGGAAGCCATGGGCAAGGACATGGAGGAACTTGGACGGACGGTGCTCTATGGCCTCATGTTCGACCATGACAAAGCGACCCTCACGCCCCAATCAAAACCGGCACTCGATGAAATTGCGAAGTTCCTAAGCGGGACGGACCAAACGTTCTTTGTCGTCGGCCACACCGATGCAACGGGCACGTTTGCCTACAATCAGAAACTATCCGCCGACCGCGCAACGGCCGTGCGCGAAGCGTTGCTAAAGGACTATGGGATCGGGTCCGAACGGCTTGAAGCCCATGGGGTCGGCCCGCTTGTGCCGGTTTTTTCAAACGGCTCTGACGGCGGACGAGAGAAAAACCGGCGCGTTGAACTCGTCCAGAAATAACCGACCCTCGCCTTCACCCCAGGTCGTCATAGGCCTGCGCCGGTAAAGCCGCGAGCGCGGCCCGGGCGGTCAGCCCGCCCCCGCGCTCAAGTAGCCGCTAGGCGGTAGCGCCAGGCAAAACCGCGCTCAAGGTGCGAGCCGAATGGCGAGCGGTAGCGCCAAACAAAAACGCAAGCGATGGTCCGCGAGCGCAAACACGTATCACCTATGTCTCCGGAATAAACCGTTACCCATGTGTCCGGAACGGATCGTGCCCAAGCGCGCGACTGCGCGCCGGCGAAGCCGCCCCCGCGGAGGACATCGCGAAGCGGCTGTCCGTGAGCGCAAAAATGGCGGAGAGGAAGGGATTCGAACCCTCGATACGCGTTAACGTATACTCCCTTAGCAGGGGAGCGCCTTCAGCCACTCGGCCACCTCTCCAATGCGCTGGGCCCTTGCGCCCGGCACATCCGGCACCGGCCCTTGCACCGGTGCCAGCGAACGCTGCGGACCAGAAACTCTACCAAAGCTTGCAGGCCTCGGCTTGGCCGCAACGCGCCTCTGTCTGGTGCCATGCCGCTCGGCAAACCGCAAGGGCGCTATGAGCGGCGGGACCTGCCTCGCCTAGGCCTTCACCGTCACACTTTGCAGGGGTGTGAAGCCCCCCACACCGTTTCCGGCGGGTTTGTGACGAACTCGGTGAAGGCAAAAGTTTTGCCAAAGTGAGGCTTTTTTTGAACCGCTCGGCGAGCCGTGCGTCCTTGAAAGCAGAACCGGCGCTTCCGACGTCGGTGGAGCACAAATGCTCCGGATAAGCAAAGACGATGAGGGGCTAAGATCATGCAACGGACATCACATTTCCCAAGCGCAGCACTCCGGCTTGCCAGCCTTTTCGGAGGGCTTGTCATGCTTCTCTTCACGCCGGGCCTTGGCGTCAGCGAGGCAAAGGCCGGCGTCGTGCTGAGCTGCGTTGCCGACCAGAGCGCCGTGCAAGCGGAGGTTCTTGTGGGCGGTGAATGGCAAACCCTCGATGTTGATTTGCCCTACCGCACCGAAGCGGCCGGCAGCCACCAGGCCTCGGTCGACATCGCGCTCAAGCGCGCCTGCCGCTCGGCCATTGATGAAGGCCTTGAGGCGCTGCAAACGAGCCTTGCCGGCGCCGATCGCACCGATGTGTGCGCAGCCGTTATTTCCGGCGTTCGGGCAGAACTGGGCACAGTGGATCACGTGAAATTGGTCTCTGCACGGATGGGTTCCTCGGCCCTGCGCGATGGGAAATCGGTGCCGGTTGCCGGCGACCTTCAATGCGCCCCGGCGGCCGATCAGCGCGCCCTGCACACGACGCTTGGCCGCACACCGATGTTCCAGGCGATGGCCCGCTAATCCGCGCGAAAGGCCCCTAGCCCCTAGCCCCATCACCCCCTCATTCCTTTACCCCTCCCGGCGTGCAAACCCTCCCCGCGCGCCGGCGCCTTCAGAGCCCTTCGGGGCTCTTTTTTTTGCACGCCGGGCTTATCAGCGGCAGGCCATAACGCGCAATCGCCTCACCCGGCATTGGTTTTCAAAAACTTCAAAACATGCTCGCCCACCCCCGGCTCTGTGAGCATGGGGGCATGGCCAACCCCGGCAACGGGCAGAACGTCCATATCCGGGCGATGGGCCTTGAGCCGGGCCACCGCATCCTCGGGCAACAGATCGCTGAGACGTCCATGGACAAGCAAGGTCGGCACCGCCTTTAGGGCATCAAACATCGCCCATAACACCTCGGGATCGGGTGTCGGCGCCGTCTCAAAGGGAACCGCGATCGCAGGATCATAATCAGGAACAATCCGCCCCGCGCGCTCCTCCTTCCAGGTTCGCTCGGCAAAGGCACGCCAGTCCGCGTCCGAATTGCCGGGAAACGCGACCCCATGCACGGCCTTAGACCGCGCCGCCGCTTCGTCCCAAGAGGCCGCCGGCTCTGCCGCGCCCACATAGGCCATGATGCGCGCGATGGCATCACCATTAAGCTCCGGGCCGATATCGTTGAGGACGGCGGCAGACACCGTGCCAGGGGTCTCCCACTCCATCAGCATGGTCACCATGCCGCCAAGCGAGGTGCCGATAAAGGCCGCCTTTGCAAGGCCCCGGTGGTCAAGAAAGGCGCGCACATCGGCGCTGTAGGTCGGCTGAGTGTAACGGTGGGGGTCCGGGTCGTAGGCGGACTTGCCGCGGCCGCGAAAATCGAGGCAATAAAGCCGGAGATCGCGGGACAGATGGGAAGCGATGGGAGCGAAATCGCGGCCGTTGCGCGTGAGGCCCGGCAAGCAGATCACCGGCGGTGCGTCCTGCGGACCATAGGCCCGATAGCTCAAGGCCAGTCCGTCTGGGGACTGATAGGTTCCAACTTCCGGCGTTGAAGCGTCCATTCGCGGCTCTCCCCAACACCCTGCCCTTTGGCACAGGAAAGAACGGAGCGCGGCGACAAATCAAGAGCCGACGCGGCGCGCGCTAACGGCACCGCGCGTGGCCGCAGGGCTCGGCTTGGCCAATCGCCCATTTGACCGCTGGATGATTGGCTTACTCGGGCCGATTTTGCAGCCAGGCCCGGGCTTGGCGCTGGGCCTCGGCGACCTGGGCCGGGGTCATTTCCTCGGCAAGCTGGGAGCGCCAGCTGCGTGCTTCATCGTTGCCTTTAAGCGCGGCAAGATTGAAATATTTGTGCGCCTCAATGTAATCGAGATCCACGCCCTGGCCCGTGGAATACTGGATCCCCAGGTTATAAAGAGCCTCTCCGGTGAGCTCCGGATCGGTTACATCAAGTCCGTCGAACGTCTTAGTTTCCGCCAAAGACATCAGTACGCCTCCCACTTGCACCTCGGTGCGCTACACATCCCCCCCGGTTCGCGCACAAAAAATGCCAACCCGGAGCGCGGCGGATCGTGGCAACCCTTTGGAAAAAAAGCCTTAACGGCGCCGGCAATTGACACACGGCCCCATCGCCGCTCTACGCGAGGGGCATTGGGGCAAATTAAGGATGTGTTAAGATTATCTTTGAGGTGAGGATTAAGCGTGATTTTTTGGGGGCTTAAGCCTCTTTACGAAGGACCGGCCCGAAGCGGGACGGGTGGGATAGGCAGCGCACATCTGCCAGGGCGGCAAATCAGGACTGCCCGTCTCGGGGTGCGACACAATGTGCGCCCCAGCGTGCCGCAACGGCGCAGATGGGTCCTCTAGGCGGTTACCGTGCCCGTTGATTGAACAGAATCTTGCGGGCTCGCTCCTGATCTTCCTTCGTCACATTCTCGCGCCGCTCGCGCCCCAACCGATAGCCGCGCTCCACGGCCGGCCGGGCCCGAAGGCGCTCGAACCAAGCCTTGAGGTTGGGAAAATCGTCAATCTCCTGGCCCTGGTTCTGCCAAGGTAAGATCCAAGGAAAAATCGCCATATCGGCAATCGAGTAGGTGCCGCAAATAAAGTCACGACCCTTCAGCCGTTT
>JBCDJA010000301.1:0-3921 GCA_038748465.1 Pseudomonadota bacterium | reverse complement strand
CAAAAAGAACGTCGTCGCCAACAAATTGAGGAACGCGTATTTGATCGCGCCGTCCAATTGCTCCCGCCGTCCGCCAATCACCATCAGGCCGAATGAGGCAATCAGAATAACCTCGAACCAGACATACAAATTGAAGATATCGCCGGTCAGAAACGCCCCATTGACGCCCGTCAACAAAAACGCCAGGAGCGGATAGAATCCGGCCGTCCATTGGGCGCGATTGATATCGCCAAGCGAATAAATGGCAACGCCAAGCCCGACGATCGAGCTTGTAAGCGCCAAGGACGCCCCCAGCAGGTCGGCGACAAACACAATGCCGAACGGAGCGGGCCAATTGCCCATGGCCATGGCCATCGGTCCGTTCGCAAGCACCTCTATGAAGAGCGCGCCGGCAGAGACAACCGCGAGGGTTATGCCCACCAGGCAAAGCCCACGCTGGATCGGATTGCGCCAGGCGATGACCGCCATAGATGCAATAATCAGAGGGCAAATGACTGGGAGTATGACAAGCCAGTCTGACATCACGACGACAGCACCCCGACTTCGCGGCCGCGGGCAATCGCCTTGTGCTCCATGCGGTCGCGCGTCTTCGGCAAGACGTCCAGCATCACAGGCTCATCGCTCACCGGCTCGGCAATGCGCATCTCCTCCGTGTCTACCGTGCCGAGCTCTTGATAGACCCGATAGACCAGTACAAAGATGAACGCGGTCAGTGAGAAGCTGATGACGATAGCGGTGAGGATCAAGGCCTGCGGCAACGGATTTGCAATCACCTCGGCCGGCACTTTCAGCCCGTCCGGCACCAAGGGGGGAACCTCGCGGGTGAGCCTGCCGGCAGCAAAGATCGACAAATGGGTGGCGTTCGAAAGCAGAAACGTACCGAGCACAAGCCGGATGGTCGACCGGCTGAGAAACAAATAGGTCGCCAAGCCAAACAGCAGGCCCACGAGCGCAACAAGATAAATCTCTGCCATCGCTAGTTGTTACCCCACTCGGCCAGCACCAGGGTGATGGCAACGATCGTTCCCACAACAACAAGCCACACGCCAATATCGAACAGAACCGGCGTGGCGATCGGGATCTTCATGTCAAGCTCGGTCTCGGGGAAGTACCACTTACCGGTCAAAAAAGGCTGCTCAAAGAGCGCCGCGACAAGCCCGCTAATCCCTGCGAAAAAAAGCCCCGTACCGGCGAGCGACATCGGCGGTACCCTGAGGGCCGATCGTACCGCCTGAGGCCCGGAGGAAATGCCGAGCACGCAAAATGCCGAAGCGGCGATCAGTCCACCGATGAACCCACCTCCCGGCTCGTTATGGCCTCTAAACAGGACAAAGATCGAATAAACAATCATGAGGCTGACAAGAAGAGGCGTGGCGGTGCGCAGAATAAGGGACGTCATGGGTCTTGCCTCCGCATATCTCGGACACGGATTAACGCTAGGGCAGCAATGCCGGCAACGAGCACCACTGCAATCTCGCCAAAGGTGTCAAGCGCTCTGAAATCCACCAAGATCACATTGACGATGTTGCGCCCGAAGGCATCGGGGTAGGATTTGGCGGTGAAAAAGTCCGACAGCGTTGTATCGAGCGGCGTTAGCAGCACGCTGTAAAGCAGCAAACTGAAGAGAATGCCCACCGCAATACCGACACCCGAATGGATGAGGATGGAGGCCGGCGAGCGCCGATCATACCCGTCGACCGGCAACCGCACGAGCACAAGCGCCAGCACCACAACCGACAACGTTTCGACCATAAATTGGGTGAACGACAGGTCCGGCGCACCGTAAAGGAGGAACATGAGCGCAACCGCGGTGCCCAGCACGCCAACCGACACCAAAGCCCGAATGCGGCTGTGCGAATAGATCACCGCAAGGGCGCCGCACGCGGCCAGCAAATAAAGGCCGGCCTCGTAAAACCGGATGTCGGGCAAGCTGGCGAGCGTCGGAAGGGGTATTGGCGCTGCCATCAGCATCGGCACGGCAAGCGTTGCCACCAAGACAACAAAGGTGACCAGCATGTAGAGCTTCATGCGCCCGGATTGCACGATTTGCGTTACCTCGCGGGCCGCGCCGTTTAGCGCCAGTAGCAACTGATCATAGCCCCGGTCCATGCCCCATTTGTCATCAATGACCGAGGCCACAAAGGCGCGCACACGCCGACCCTGCCAAACGGTCAATGCACCCAAGCCGATCGTTAGGACACTGAGATAGAGGGGTGGCTTGAACCCCTCCCAAATATGCAGATGCACCTTGTGCGGCTCTCCCGCCACGGCGGCATAGGCGGGCCCGATGATATAATCGCTCGGCAATTCAGCAAGCGTTCCGCCGACGGAAAGAAGCCCGGCAATGAGCGCCAGACCGCTCAGCACGACAGGGCCAAGCCAAAGACCCGGACCGCCCTCGTGGGGGGTTTTGGGGGTTGGGCGCCGATCGCCCAGGAACGGAACGATGGCGATAAGGCCGGCCACGCCGAACATCAGCACGTTACCCGCAACTGCCGCGGCCGTCGCAAACGCGGCCAGGGCGCCCGCATCGTAAGTTCCCGCGTAAAGATATTCCTTCGCATAGAACCCAAAAAACGGCGGCATCCCGCCCATCGACAACGCCGCAAGCGCGGCGGCCGCAAAGGTGATCGGCATCGCCCCGCGCAAGCCCCCGAGATCGGTGAGTTTGCGCGTACCGGTCTCATGATCGATGGTCCCCGCGACCATAAAGAGCGCGCCCTTAAAGAGCGAATGGGCGACCAAATAGAGCATGGCGCCCTCAATGGCCTTTTTGTTGCCGATGCCGATCAGCATCACGAGCAGGCCAAGGCTCGCCACCGTGGTGTAGGCGAGCATCAGTTTGAGGTCGGTTTGCCGAATGGCAAGGATGGTCCCGACAAGCAGCGTCGCCCCCCCAAACAGCACCAGGGTTAGCGTCCAAACCTCGGTCCCGCCGAGCCCCGGGTTCATCCGTGCCAGGAGATAAACTCCCGCTTTGACCATGGTCGCCGAGTGCAAATAGGCGCTCACAGGGGTGGGCGCGGCCATCGCATTGGGCAACCAAAAATGCAGCGGAACCTGCGCTGACTTTGAAAACGCCCCGCCCAAAACCAAGATGAGCGCTGGCAAATAAAGCGCATGGTTTTGCAGCACCTCAGGCGAGGCGAGAATGACCGATAGCTCCATACTGCCGGCCATGGAGCTAAGCAGCAGCAGCCCGGCAAGCAGCGACAAACCGCCCCCGCCCGTCACCACCAGCGCTTGCACAGCCGAGCGGCGTGAGGCGCTGTCGCGGTGGCTAAAGCCGATCAGCAAAAACGAGGTAACCGATGTGAGTTCCCAAAAAATAAACAGCGTGATGATGTTATCGGCGAGCACCAAGCCCAACATCGACGCCATAAAAGACAATATAAATCCGTGAAACCGGCCGAGATTTGCGTGCCCCTTTAGGTAGGCGCCCGCATAAATAACAATCAGTGTACCAATGCCGCAAATCAAGAGCGCGAAGACAAGGCTCAATCCGTCGACATAAAATGAGAGGCTCACCCCTAAATCCGGCGCCCACGGATCGACGAAGCGTTGCGGTTCGCCGCGCGCATTATCGGCCAAAAATTGAGCGAAATACCATGTAAGCCCAGCCGGAAGCAGGGCCAAAAGCCAGTTCGAAACAGGCGCGGCCACCCGATGTACGAGAGGCGCAAAAACCGCGAGGACAAACCCGGAAAGGACGACAAAAAGCATGGAGGCAGGCCGAGGCGTGGGGGCCGGGCGTGCCGGTGCGCTTCACCCGGGGTCAGGCCGCGATGTTTGACACGCCGGGCAGCGCGCGGCAAGTCCCTGATGCTATTGGGGGAAGTCTCTTAGGCTGGCATCGGGTTGCGGTGTGGTTGCAGGCCCGATGCCGTCCGCATGGGCCTAACCCTGATTGCTGCGGTTTGT
>JBCDJA010000300.1:0-3925 GCA_038748465.1 Pseudomonadota bacterium | reverse complement strand
CGCGCCGGCAGCCTAAACCGCGCTAACGCCCTGGTCCTCTGTAGGGGTCTTAACCTGGCACCCCGCCTTCTGTGATCGCTGAACAGCCCCCCCACCGAAAGGTGTAGAGAGGGCGCTGCCAAAACGCGACCGCCGACACACAAGCCCCACTTGGTCAAGGATGCGGGGATGTCGATCTCGCCTGGCCGGCCATATGAGGCTTAGCGCCGGCACCGCCGGGCCTTATCGGTTACCCTTGCAATCAGGCCCTAACTATCTGGCGGCGAGCGCGTTTTTAGCTTTGGGAACGCCTCACACCGTATGGACACCGCCCGCCTTAGGGGTATTGTGGCCTGTGTAATTCTCGCGCACCCCGTGTGCTTTCTTTCGATGTGATGCGGAGCTTTCATGACCCATCGACTGCACCAAACCCTCGTAAAGCGCCTTATGCTGACGGGCTTCCTCGCGCTGCTCCTTGCAGGGTGCGGCGAGCCGGCACAACCGCAAGGCTTCCAGCAAGGCCCGGTGCCGGTGCCTGTCGCCCAACCGCTCTATCGCGATGTGACGGAGTGGGACGAATATACCGGCCGTTTTGAAGCCGTGGACAGTGTGGATATTCAGGCGCGGGTCTCGGGCTATTTGACCGATATTCACTTTGAAGAGGGCAGCGTTGTCGAGGTCGGCGATCTGCTGTTCTCGATCGACAAACGCCCTTTCGTGGCCCGGGTCGATGCGGCCCAGGCGGAACTTGAAGGGGCCAATGCCGAACGGACCCTCGCCGACAACGAGCTTTCGCGCGGGCAACGCCTTGTGCGGAACAACACGATCTCCCAGGATGCCTTCGAGCAACGCCGGCAAACCAAACTCGCCGCCGATGCGAGGGTCAAAGCTGCAGAGGCCGCGCTGCGATCGGCCGAGCTCGATTTGGAATTTACCGAAATTCGCGCACCCCTTGCCGGGCGGGCCTCCTCGAACTTTGTCAGCGTCGGTAATTTGGTGAGCGGTGGCACCTCGGCATCGACGATCCTTACCCGCATCGTCTCGATGGATCCCATCGAGTTTGTTTTCGATGTCAGCGAGGCTGACTATCTGAAATATGCCCGGTTGAGCCGCTCCGGCGAGCGCACCTCGAGCCGCGCGACGCCAAATCCTGTGCAAGTTCGCCTCTTCGACGAAGACGATTTCCGCCACACCGGTAACATGAACTTCGTTGACAACGTTCTCGATGAAGGCACCGGCACCGTGCGCGGACGGGCGCTGTTTCAAAACCGTGACCAGCTTTTTATCCCAGGCATGTTCGGCCGGCTTCGGCTTTTAGGCCGAACGACCTATAAAGCGATCCTTGTGCCCGAAGAGATCATTTTGACAAACCAGACCCAACGCTTTGTTTATGTCGTTGGGGAGGACAACATCATCACGCCACGCACCATCGAGCTCGGTGGCATGGAAGGTGAGCTCCGCGTTGTGGAATCTGGCCTGTCGCGCGATGACCTTGTGGTGATTGGGGGCCTCATGCGATTGCGGCCCGGCATCGAGATTGACCCTCAGCAATCGTCCTTAAGTGCCAGGGCTCCCCTTAAGCCCGCCCCACGTTCCTAAGCACAACACGCGTCCCCCAACCAACGGCTCACCCACGTCGGGGTCCGCCTAAAGGATCTGCCATGAGACTGTCGCATTTTTTTATCGATCGTCCGATTTTTGCCTCCGTCGTCTCGATCCTGCTCGTGATTGTCGGCGCCATCTCCTTCCTTGGCCTGCCAGTCTCTCAGTACCCTGAGGTAGCCCCACCAACAATCCAGGTGAGCGCCGTTTATCCGGGCGCCAGCGCTGAGGTTGTCGCCAATACTGTGGCAACGCCGCTCGAACAAGAAATCAACGGCGTTGACGGGATGATTTATATGTCCTCCCAATCCACCGCTGACGGACGGTCGACAATTACAATCACCTTTGAAATCGGGACAGACCTCGATGCGGCCCAGGTGCTGGTGCAAAACCGTGTCGCGATCGCAGAACCGCGCTTGCCCGAACCGGTGCGCAGGTTGGGTGTGACAACCAGCAAAAACTCCCCCGACCTGATGATGGTCGTGCACCTCAATTCGCCAGACGGCACCTTCGATCAACTTTACATCTCCAATTACACCCTCCTGCAAATCCGCGATGTGATTGCCCGGGTGGACGGGGTGGGATCGATCAGCGTGTTCGGGGCACGGCAATATTCGATGCGGGTATGGCTTGACCCGGACCGGCTGACGCTATTGGGCCTCACCCCAGGGGAGGTTGTTGCGGCCCTTCGCAGCCAAAACCTGCAAGTGGCCTCGGGCACCCTAAACCAAGAACCGATGCCGAATGCGGGCGCCTTTGAGTTCAGTGTCCAAACCCTTGGGCGCCTAACAGAGGCAAGCCAGTTCAACGATGTGGTCGTCAAAACGAGCGATGACGGACGGGTGGTCCGCCTACGGGACGTTGCCCGGGTAGAGATCGGCGCCCAGGACTATGTGACCAATTCTTATCTCGATGACCGGCCGGCGGTCGCTATGGTGGTCTTCCAACAACCAGGCACGAATGCGCTTGAGACAGCGGGCCGCGTGCTTGGTGAAATGGAGCGCCTGGAAAAAGAGTTCCCTGACGGGTTTGCCTATTCGGTCGTTTATAATCCAACCGAGTTCATCTCCCAGTCGATCAACGAGGTCTACCGGACAATCGCCGAGGCGGCCCTTTTGGTTGTGCTGGTGATCTTCATTTTCCTGCAATCCCTCCGGGCTGCCCTCATCCCCATTATCGCGATTCCGGTGTCCTTGATCGGCACCTTTGCGATCATGGCAGCGCTTGGATTTTCGCTCAACAATCTGTCGCTTTTCGGTTTGGTGCTGGCGATCGGCATTGTGGTCGACGATGCGATTGTGGTGGTTGAGAATGTCGAGCGAAATCTGCGCGAAGGACTGCCGCCGCGGGAGGCAGCCCGAACCTCGATGGACGAGGTGGGGGGCGCGCTCATCGCCACCTCCCTAGTGCTCATCGCGGTGTTCGTCCCGACGGCGTTCCTGGGCGGTGTCTCGGGATTGTTCTTTCAACAATTCGGCGTCACGATCGCCGTTGCGACCGCCATCTCGACCCTTGTTTCGCTCACCTTGAGCCCGGCCATGGCAGCCCTTTTTCTGCGACTGCCGCAAGACCATCTGAAAGGCGAAAAGCTCCCTTTCTGGAAGCGCCCGCTGAATGCTTTTTTCAGCGCATTCAATAAGGGCTTTGATGCCCTCAACGCCGCCTATGGGGCGCTCGTTGCCCGCCTTGTCCGTGCAAGTCTTGTCGTCCTCGTTGTTTATGGGAGCATGCTGGCCGTTACCGGCTATCTCTTCCAGCGCACGCCGACAGGCTTTGTGCCGGCCCAGGACCAGGGCTATTTCATTGTCGCGATCCAATTGCCGCCGGGCGCAAGCCTGTCGCGCACCGACGCGGTGACGCGCGAGGTCATCGAGACGGTTCGCCAGATCGATGGCGTAGAACACGGGGTGGGCTTTGCCGGGTTCAGCGGCGCCACCTTTACCAATGCCTCGAATGCTGGCGTCGTCTTCACGCCGCTTGCTCCCTTCGCTGAAAGGCAAGCCCAAGGCATCACTTATTTTGGGATCCTCAGTACCCTGCGACAACAACTCGCCGCGATTGAAGAGGCCTTTATTCTAGTCATCCCCCCGCCCCCCGTGCGGGGCATCGGCACCGGCGGCGGTTTTAAGATGATGGTCCAAGACAGGGCCAATCGCGGCCTTGCAACCCTTCAAGAGGCAACCCAAAGCTTGTCCTTTGCGGCCAACAGCACACCGGGCCTCACGCAGGTCTTCTCGACATTTGAGGTGTCAACGCCGCAGATTTACGCCGATATCGACCGGGTTCGGGCGGAGATGCTGGGCGTGCCCGTTGCCAATGTCTTCGAGGCGCTCGAAATTTATCT
>JBCDJA010000299.1:0-3937 GCA_038748465.1 Pseudomonadota bacterium | reverse complement strand
CGATGTGGACGATCACTACCGAACCAATGTTGAAGGGATTTATGCCATCGGCGATGTGATTGCGGGGCCGATGCTCGCCCATAAGGCAGAGGATGAGGCGATGGCGGTGGCGGAGATCATCGCCGGGCAGGCAGGCCACGTCAATTATGCCGTGATCCCGGGGGTTGTTTATACGTATCCGGAGGTTGCCTCGGTCGGCAAAACCGAGGAGGAGCTAAAGGCGGCTGGGATCGACTACAAGGTCGGGAAATTTCCGTTCTCTGCCAATGCTCGGGCGCGGGTCAACGACACCATGGAAGGCTTTGTCAAAGTGATCGCCGACGCGAAAAGCGACCGGGTGCTCGGTGTACACATGATCGGGCCTGAGGTAGGCAACATGATCGGCGAGGCGGCCGTGGCCATGGAGTTCGGGGCCTCGGCTGAGGATATCGCCCGGACCTGCCATGCGCATCCAACATTGACCGAAACGCTGCGCCAGGCCGCCCTTGGGGTCGATAACCGCATCATGCAGATGTAAGGGGGCGATATCCCGCCCAATGTCGGTTGGATCTTCCAAGGCTGGTCGGCAATCGCACAGGCAAAGCCCATGAAGTGGTTGTCGCACTATCCTATCCGGTCGGCGGGCGGTTTGGTCCTCCTTACCCTGCCGATCCACGCAGCTTTGCCTTGGCTGCAATCGGCCTATTTGGCGGCTCTCTCCCTTGCCGCCGTGGCCGGCGTTTATTTTGGCTTTGCCGTTAAGGATGGGCGAGATCGCAGTCTTCTCATAGAGAGTGTCGGGGTGGTTCTTTTTGTTGCCATCGCCTATGGCGGCCTCACCTACAATCCACGGCTGTCGATCTACGGTTTCATCCTGCATGGATTTTGGGATATCGCCCATACCAACAGGTTTAAGTTTGGGGCGGATATTCCGCGTTGGTACATTCCGTTTTGCGCAGCCTATGATTGGCTGTTTGCGGCGGGCTTGTGGACGCTGTGGATCATTGTCCCAGCCCTGAGCTGATCGCGCTTCCTCACTCTATCCGTGCTCGGCGGTGAGCCTTGTTGTAAACGGCCCGCAGATGGGTGGCATTGACTTCCGTATACATCTGGGTGGTTGAGAGGGACGCGTGGCCGAGTAATTCTTGGATTGCGCGCAAGTCCCCGCCGTTCTGCAACAGGTGGGTCGCAAATCCATGGCGCAGCGCGTGGGGGGTCGCCGTATTGGGAAGGCCAAGACCGCGGCGGAGCTTGCCCATGGTTTTTTGCACGGCTCGGGGCCCCAGCCGGCCCCCCCTCGCCCCCACAAACAGCGGGTCCTCGCCCGTGAGCCCGAAGGGCACAGCGCGCAGATAATCGCCAACCGCTTCATCGACGATGGGTAGGAGGGGGACGATCCGCTCCCGCCCGCCCTTGCCTTTAAGGTGCAAGACATCGGCAAACGGATGGTCTTGGCGGTTAAGCGATAAGGCTTCTGACACGCGCAGCCCGGCCCCATACATCATCAAGAGCACCGCCCGGTCTCGCAATTCAACCCAGCCCGGACGAGCGTCCGTCGCGACCGGCGCTGCAACAAGGCGGCGGCTGTCCGCCTCGCTCACCGGTTTTGGCAGGCGGCGCGGTTTTTTGGGTGAGGCGAGGGCAAGGGCGGCAGTGTTCTCGAGCCCTTCGGCGCGTGACAGATACCGAAAAAACGATCTTACCGCTGACAGAAATTGATTGAGGCTCGCGGCCGAGAGGGATCGGTCAGCGCGCAAACGGCTTAGCCAGGCCCGGAAATCGGCTGTCCGCAGGGCGCGCAGCGTCGATGGGGTGACGAGGCCGCCGGTGTGATCTTGCAAAAAGCTGAGGAAATCATCGACGGCGCGGCGATAAGCCGTCTGGGTGCGGATGGCAAGGCGCCGCTCGGAGGCGAGGTAGCGATGCCAATTGGCAAGGAGTGTTGCAAGCGAGGGGTCGGGGGTGGCGGGCTTGCCCATGCCTTACCCGGCCGCGCTGCGATGGGGCACAGCCAGCCATTGGCGGATCATTTGCCCCAAACAGGCTGCAAAAAAAGCGTAAGGCTCGCGCGGGCTATCCGGGCTAAACCGGTCCGGGTCTTTGGCATTGAGGGCCACCAGGCAGGCCGGGGCCCCGTCCCCAAGATCGATCCGCAAAAGCGCCAGGGAGCCGTTGAGCGCAAGCTTGCTGGCACGATGGCCCGCACGCGGCGCAAAGCCTAAGCTAACGCCGATATCCCGGCCGACAAAGCGCACATCGTCCGTGTCCAACAAACGTCCTACCTCGCCGGGTTCGACAATTTGGACATTCACTTGAAAGTCGGCGAGGTCCGTTGGGCCCTGACCCTCAAGCCCAATGATGATCGAGCGCACCTTCAAGATCACGGGAAGACGATTGCAGAGGATCGACAAAAGATCTTCAAAGTCGCGGGCATCGAGCAGGGTTAGGAGGGCATCTTGCAGTTTGAGCGCTTCTGCGCGCTCGGCCGTGATCGCAGCTTCTTGGTGTTCCACTTCCTCCTTCATGTCGGCCAGCTCGGCCCGCAGGGTCCGCATCACATAAGATTGCAGATCAACGACATCAGGCCCCTGATCCCGGGGTGAGGAAAGCAGCTCACTTAGCAGCACCGGATCATCGCGCAGCAGGGCCGGATTGGCCCGCAAATAGGTGCGCACCGCATCATCGATCGTGGCCGTGTCCTTGGGCTCGGTCGCCTCTGTGCGCGCCGGCCGGTCTCCGGGGGAGGTCATGTCACGGTCGCTCCTCTTTGGTGCGCGGGCCTGTCTTCGTGCGCGGTGTCTCTACAGGATAGATTGTCCGGACTTCGCCCAGTCTGCAAGGAATGCATCAAGGCCTTTGTCCGTCAGCGGATGGGAGATCAACTTACGCAGGACGTCAGGCGGCAAGGTGGCGACATCGGCGCCAAGCCGCGCGGCATCGCGCACATGCAAGGGGCCGCGCACCGAGGCCACCAAAATTTCGGTTTTTATGCTGTCATAGTGATCATAGATCGTCCGGATGTCCTCGATCAGCTCGAGCCCGTCAAAGGCGAGGTCGTCAAGCCGGCCAACAAAAGGCGAAATGAACGTCGCCCCGGCCTTTGCGGCCAGCAACGCCTGGTTCGCCGAAAAGCAGAGCGTCACATTGACCATCGTGCCGGCATCGGTGAGCGTTTTGCACACCTTAAGGCCGTCCCAGGTCAGGGGCACCTTGATGGTCACATTTTCCGCGACCGAGCTCAAAATGCGCGCCTCTTCCAGCATCGCTTTGGCCTCCGTGGCGGTCACTTCCGCGCTCACGGGGCCCGTTACCAGGGCGCAGATCTCGGCCAGCACCTCCAGCATCGGCCGGCCCTGTTTGGCGATGAGCGAGGGGTTGGTCGTGATGCCGTCCACCATGCCCGTTTCACGCAAGTCCCGGATGGCGGAGGGATCGGCTGTATCGACAAAGAACTTCATGAATACCTCAAGGGGGTGGAGGCCGGCCTGTCTTGGCACCTTGCAACCCATCTCTGACTCAAGCTTCATGCCCATTCAAGGTGCGTTCCAATCCGAGCGCGGGAGAGCGGGGTGAGCGAAACGCGCGGCGACCTGTTTAGCCGAGGCGCCCCTTTGGACGGCGCGGATGAGGCGTGGGAGACCGGAGAGAGCGGGCCGGCGCCGTCCGGCCGGCGCCGTTGCGCGGTGTTGTTGCCCTATCCCTTTGACACACCGTTCGATTATGAGGTGCCGGAGGGGCTTGAGGTCGGGCTTGGCGACCTTGTGGAGGTTCCGTTGGGGCCGCGCCGGGTTATCGGCGTTGTTTGGGGGCCGGCCTCCGGGGATGTGGACGAGGCGAAGGTCAAAGCGTTGTTCGGCGCTCTGCCGGTCCCCGCGCTGCCGGATCCGCTGCGCACCTTTCTTGATTGGGTTGCGGCCTACACGCTGACGCCGCCGGGGCTTGTTTTGGCCTTGGCCCT
>JBCDJA010000298.1:0-3940 GCA_038748465.1 Pseudomonadota bacterium | reverse complement strand
CGATGAGGTCTCGGCGGGTGAGGGGGCGGCCCTCCGCATCCCGCACGGCCAGGTGTGCAAGCGGCTTGCCTGAGGAGAGTTCACGCATTTCCACCGGCGCCTTGTCCGCCCCATAAAAGTGCTCGTTCGACCACTGATACATGGCCAGCAGCGTCGTCTGCAGCGCTTCACCGCTTGGGGTCAGGTGATAGGCAAAGCGCGTACCGAGCCGTCCCACATCCCGTTTCTCAAGGATCTCCCGGTCCACGAGCCGGTCAAGCCGGTCGGCCAACAGGTTTTTTGCAATGCCGGTGTTGCGTTGGAAATCGCCAAAGCGCGTGGTGCCGTAAAACGCCTCCCGGATGATGAGCCACGTCCAATAGTCCCCGAAAACCTCAAGGAACCCGACAATGGGGCAGTCTTTCGTGCGGGGTTTGGCCATGGGCGTGTCGGTCCAGCGTGTGATCAAATACCGTTGCGTTTTGTCTTCCTATCGCTAATTTGGTTGTAAATCAAAACCAAAATGCGCTCCCCCTAGGGTGCGAGCGGGCAGCAGGCGACACAACACAGGTCGAAGAAACAGAGAGGGAAACTCATGGCTCCGGTTTGTTTGGTATTGGGCGCAGGGGCCGGCATCGGCGGGACCGTCGCTGCACGGTTTGCGCGCGAGGGCTATCATGCGGTGTTATGCCGGAGAAGCGATGCGGACGGATTAAAAACGCTCGTCGACGGCATCAAGGCTGCAGGCGGCGAGGCGAGCGGGTTTCTGTTGGACGCAACAAAAGAAGAGGCCATCGAGGGGCGGGTCACGGCCGTCGAACAAGACATCGGCCCGATTGAGGTCGTGCTTTACAATTTGGGTGCGCAGATCGGCGACCGAGCCCTGGCGGATACAAGCTACAAGGCGTTTGAACTCGGATGGCGGCTGGCGACCTTTGGGTTGTTCAGGCTGGCCAAAGCCGTCACGCCTCTGATGGAAGCCCGAGGTGGGGGGACCCTCATTGTGACCTCGGCAACCGCGGCCGTGCGAGGCAACAAAGGGCAGCATTCCCACGCAGCAGCAATGGGCGGGCGGCGCCTGCTGTGCCAATCCCTCAACGCGGAATTTGCGCCCAAGGGCATCCATGTGGCGCATGTGTTGATCGACGGGGCCGTCGACGCGCCGGACACCTTAGGCAAAATGCTGGGTGCAGAACGTTTCGCGCAATTGCGTGAAACAATAGGCGCCGAAGACGGGCTCCTTCAGCCCGACAAAATTGCCGAGACCTATCTTCACCTGGCAAAGCAGCATCGCTCGGCGTGGAGCCATGAGCTCGATTTACGGGCCTATTCCGACACCGCGTGGTGGAACCACGCTTAGCGGCTTTGTCATCTCCCCGCGATGGTTTTACGCCTCCAAGATCGTTTGGAAATGCCCGCGAAGCATGTGGGTATACTGATCAAGAACGGCCTGTGGATTATCCGTTGACGCACAAAGGCGAATGACACTGCCCCATAAATGACAGACCAGGAGCGCGGTGGCCTGCACAGCGTCGGCGTCGACCTCGCGGCCCGCAAGCTCTATCAATCGCGCGGCCAGTTTTGACGCATTGTTTTGAGTGTTCACAAGGTCGGCCTGCTGCAAGACAGGACTCAAGGCTGGCGTTGACCAAATCAACGACAGGGCGGGGTTGCGCGCCACCAACGCAACATGGTCGGCGGTCATCGCGCCAATGCCGTCAATCACCTCACGGATGGATTGGGCGCCCGCCAACCCTTCTTCCAAGGACCGATCAATCGGCTCCATCTCCCGGGCAAACAGCCGAGCGAGCAAGGACGTTTGATTGGGGAAGAACTGATAGACCGACCCAATAGGCACGCCCGCCCGCTCCGCAACCGCGGTCATTTTGAAATCGAGATGGCCGGCCTCAAGGGCCACATCGCAGGCGGCATCCAAGATCGCGTTGAATTTCGCCCGCCCCCGGGCCTGCACGGGTTCCTTCCAGAGCGGGGCGGCAGGGGACGGTTCGTTCATGCCTTGACAATATATGAGGATTGTTCATATATCAAATATGAGAATTCCTCATATAAAGGGGTAAGCATGTCTGCGCTCGCTGTGTTGTTGATCGCGAAAATTGGCGTGACGTTGGTCGCGGTCGGCATTCCTATGCTCGTTTTCCCGAAGCAGCGGATCGAGGCCTTATCGGGTTGGTCAGCGACCACGGGCACGGTCTATCGCCTCTACGGGATGGCGGTGATCGCCCTCCTGGTGGGCTACTCAGGTGGCTTGTATGAGGTGCTGGTCTTGGACCGCGTGCCGTGGACCGTCCTCGCGATGGGCTTTGTCTCGAATGCCGGGGCGAGCGCGGTCTTGGTTGTCACGGGCGAGGCAGCACAGCGCAAGATGTCGACCGTATTCTTTGGAGCGATTGCCGCTGGCCTCGCGTTGGCCCTTATGCTGCCGGACCGGTCGATGGTCGCCCTATGGTAGGAGGAGACAGGCTGGCGCGCGCGCGTTCGCACGAGGCGGCATTGCGGTGCGCACTTGGGGTCTCGTCAAAGAGCGCCCGGAAGGCCCGGCTGTAATGCCCAAGGTCTTTGAACCCCCATTTAAACGCAATGTCGGTGATGCTTAAGCGTCCATGCCGCAAATCTTCGGCGCTGCGTTCCAGCCGGCGACGGATCACCCATCGGCGGACCGATTGCCCCTCAGCTTCGAATAATTTGTAGACGTGGCGGACCGACACATCGAACGCATCGGCGATGGTCTGCGCGCTTAGCGTCTCATCGGTAATATAGCATTCGATATATTCCTTAATGGCGAACAACAGACTGGGTCCGCGCTTGTCACGCGCGGTTTGGCTCGTGATGATCGAATCGATCAGATTGGCTGTTACAGCGCCAACAGAAAATTCGTACGGTAATAAATCATCTTCGAGATATTTAGACAGAGTGCGCATGTGATTAACGCCCATCTCCGTTAAAATGTGCCCGGCCTCCAGTCGCGTGCCATGCAAGGCTGCGCATGCCTCGCTCGAAGCGCGTAAAAGCCGTTGGGGGATGAGCGCCGAGGTTTCCTCAAACGGGCCCTCTGGAATGTCAAAGGCAATCGGTTGCGAGCTGTCCCAAAAGCCAAGCTCAAAGGCTCCAATCTCAACGGATCGGTCGTCTGTCGTCAGAGTGATCGGGCACAAAGAGGGCATGATCACCGTGAGGTAGGGCTCTGGACTTGCGAGAATATCCTTGTCATTGCGCTCGCCGGCCCAGCTGCTCACGCGCGCCCAAGCAAGCCGGATAGGCCCTAGGCTGCGCGCCGAGACTTTGGCGGACAGATGTTTCGTTAATTCCGGATCGAAGTGCCAGGAGAGGTGCGAGGCGCTGATCAACTGGCCGATCTCGCTCCCGCCTTGCTTGGAAAATCGATAACTCTCTGAGAGTAAAGGGGGTATCACGGGCCGCCTCGAATAGTAAGCACACACGCGCGCCCGGCTTAGGGCTGCCCGGCGGCGCGAAAAACGCGCTGAAATCGATCACGGAGAGGCGTTTGTCGCAAGGGACAAGTTCGGCCCCGTGCACAGAGAGACAAAAAGCGGGGCGACCAGAGACAAGCAGGCTTACTTTTTTCCGCCTAGGTTGCGTGGCGCTGGCGTGAGAGTGGTGGCGCTCCCCTTGTGTGGGCTGGCTTGGCCCAGCGCCCGCTTGCTGGCGGCACCGGCCACAACCCAAAAGGCATTTCGTTCCGCGCCTTTGGCCAGCATAATATGCTCAAGGCCGCGCTCGCTTGGCGCGATACCGGCCGACCGGTTTGGAAGGGAAAGGCGGCGCGGGAGAGGGCTTTCGGGCCCCAAGCCCCCCGGACGCGAGGAAATAAAACAACAGGGAGCAAACGCGATGGCCGTTCGTGTCGAAAAGAAGGGGCCGGTAACCACGGTCATCCACAGCCGTCCAGAGGTTCGCAATGCCATGGATCCGGAAAGCGCGG
>JBCDJA010000297.1:0-3944 GCA_038748465.1 Pseudomonadota bacterium | reverse complement strand
GCAATGCGTGGCTGCGCCCGCCTTCCCCGAAGGAGCAATGGTGATGAGCCTAGTGCTTGTCTCCCTTGATTTGGGGCAATTCGTTGAACTGGTGGAAGGGCGGCGGCGAGGACAACGTCCACTCCAGGGTTGTCGCTCCCTCGCCCCAGGGGTTCGCCACAGCCGGTGCGCGGCGCATATAGGCCTGGATGAGCAGTGCAATGAACACAAGCATCCCGACCATCGTCACGTAATAGCCGTAGGTCGAGATTTGGTTCCACCCCTCATAGGCGTCCGGATAGTCGATATAGCGGCGCGGCATGCCGGCCAGACCCGTGAAGTGCATGGGGAAGAAGATCAGGTTTGAGCCGATGAAGGTCAGCCAGAAGTGCACATTGGCAAGAAAGTGCGAGTACTGAACGCCGGTCATCTTGTCGAACCAATAATAGATACCGGCAAAGATCGTAAACACCGCCCCGAGCGACAACACATAGTGGAAGTGCGCAACCACGTAATAGGTGTCGTGCAGGGAGTGGTCGATGCCGGCATTGGCCAGCACCACGCCCGTCACGCCGCCGAGCGTAAAGAGAAAGATAAAGCCGATCGCCCAGATCATCGGCGGTTTGAACTCAATGGAGCCGCCCCACATAGTCGCGATCCAGGAGAAGATTTTAATCCCCGTCGGGACGGCGATGATCATCGTCGCCGCCACGAAATAGGCTTTGAGGTCGGCGCTCAGGCCCACCGTGTACATGTGGTGTGCCCACACAATAAAGCCGATCACACCGATGGCGATCATCGCATAGGCCATGCCGAGATAGCCGAAGACGGGTTTTTTAGAGAAGGTCGACACGATGTGCGACACGATCCCGAAGCCCGGCAGGATCATGATGTACACCTCGGGATGACCGAAGAACCAGAAGAGGTGCTGGAACAGAATCGGGTCCCCTCCGCCGGCTGGATCGAAGAATGTCGTCCCGAAATTCCGATCGGTGAGCAGCATCGTGATCGCGCCGGCGAGCACCGGAAGAGCCAAAACCAGCAAAAACGCGGTAACCAGCATCGACCACACGAAGAGCGGCATCTTGTGCAAGGTCATGCCCGGCGCACGCATGTTGAAAATCGTGGTGATGAAATTGATCGCCCCAAGGATCGAGGATGCCCCTGCGAGATGAAGCGAGAGAATGGCAAAATCCATTGCGGGCCCAGGATGGCCGGCGCTACTCGATAGGGGTGGATAGATCACCCAGCCCCCGCCGAAGCCCTGGCCTGGCCCTCCGTCCACGAACAAGGACAGCACCAGGAGCGCGAACGCAGCGACGATCAGCCAGAAGGAAATGTTGTTCATCCGTGGGAACGCCATATCCGGCGCACCGATCATGATGGGCACAAACCAATTACCGAAACCGCCAATAAGCGCCGGCATGACCATGAAGAAGATCATGATAAGGCCATGGGCGGTGATGAACACATTGTATTGATGCTCACCGAGGAATTGCACTTCAGCGTTCGCCAGCTCGACACGCATAACGCCGGATAAGCCATACCCGACGAGGCCCGCGATAAAGGCAAATACGATATAAAGCGTGCCGATGTCCTTGTGATTAGTGGACAAGAACCAGCGGGTGAAAAACCCAGGCTTGTGGTCCCCTGCGGCCTCGGCGTGCGCCATATGAGCCATCAACTCTTTCCTCTGTGTTCGTACAAATCTATCGGACGCGGATTGGTTGCCCGGATGGTTATTGGGGCAAGCGTGCCAGGTCGTCTTTTTCAGCCTGTTCAGCCGGCACCGGTTGCTCGGCATCCACGACCGACGTATCGCCGCTCAACAAGTCAAGGACGGCGGCGACATTCACAGGCGGCGCGTCCGGATCCCGGGCGAACTCCTCCTGCATTTGCTTCGTCCATTCGGCATAGGCCTCATCGCTCACGACCCGTACTTCGATGGGCATGAAGGCATGGCCGACCCCGCAAATTTCAGAACACTGACCGTAATAAGTGCCTTCCCGCTCGGCCCGGAACCAAGTCTCGTTAATGCGCCCGGGCACCGCGTCCATTTTGGTACCGAAGGCAGGCATGGCCCAGGAGTGCAAAACGCCCTCGACAGGGGCCGTGATCAACATGCGCACCGTGCGGCCCACCGGCACCACGATCGGAACATCGGTGGAAAGCAGACGGATTTGGCCCGGCTGCACCTCATCGGCCGTCCGCGCTGCGACGAAGCTGTCGAATACAAAGTCATAGACCGGCTCGCCGGCTTCGGTCGCCTCGGCGTATTCGTAGCTCCAGTACCAGGTCTGCCCGATTGCCTTCACCGTGATGTCTGCCGGCGGCACATTTTCAACGGCGTAGAGAATGCGGAAGGACGGCACGGCGATCACCACCAGGATGAGGATCGGCACGGCGGTCCAAATCACCTCAATCAACGTGTTGTGGGAGACCTTAGATGGGTTCGGGTTCGCCTTAGCGTTGTAGCGAACCATCACAATCACCAGCAAGGCGAGTACGAACAGCGTGATCGCCGTGATGATCACCAAAAGCATGTCATGGAAGCCGTCGATGCGCTCCATGATCTCTGTCGCTGGCTTTTGAAAGTTGAGCTGCCATGGTTCCGGATACGCTGCAGCGGCCGTCCCCGCCGTTCCCAACAGGGCCATCAACGAACCGAATCCGGTTTTGACGATTGGTGTTGCCATTGCCATCCCTTGGCTGTCGCGTGCCCCAATGGGGCTGTGTGCATATTTGGCTTCTCACGTCCCGAGCCTCGCTTCGGGTGAGTTGCCTGATTGGGTCTTTGACCCGCTATGTCTTTTTGTCGGCTGTAGGATTTACAACCCATCAAAGGCTGGGAAACGAAACAAAATGTCGCGCACCGACAACGCCTAGCTCGATTCTGTAAAGATTTGCCGCCCCTGCAAAGATGACAAAATCGACCGCCCTGCCCATACTGCGCCGGGCCTGCCTCGCGTTGCCCCGGTTGGCGGCTCAATTGGCCAGGCATTCGCGCGATGCCTGGCCCTTCCAAAACCCAACCGTTGCCCGAATGACCCAAGGGATAGACGATCCATGTTTTCAGCAGACGATCTATTTTTCGCCCCGTCTGGGCTCGACCGCCAGAGGCTTGCTCTGCTCGTTGAAAACGCCCTCGGCCCGGCGGACGATGGGGAACTGTTCTTGGAGGCCGTTCATGGCGAGAGCTTCGTGTTCGACGATGGGCGGTTAAAAAAAGCGAGCTATGAGACGTCTGAGGGCTTTGGGCTTCGCGCCGTTGCAGGTGAGGCCACTGGCTACGCGCACTCAAACGAAATTTCAGAGGCCGCATTGCAGCGCGCCTCCAAGGCCATTGCGCCGGTTTACGCAGGCCAGTCCGGCGTTGTCGCCGAAACCCCCAAAGCACCCAATGCAAGCCTCTACCCGGCAGACAATCCCATCGACAGCGCGCCCTTCGATCTCAAAATCGAAACGCTCGAGGCCATCGACCGATATGCCCGCGCCGCCGACCCGCGGGTGAGCCAAGTCAGCGTGAGCCTGACCGGGGAATGGCAGGTCGTGGAGATCGTGCGGCCAGGGGGCGGGTTTGTCACCGATGTGCGCCCCCTCGTGCGGCTTAATGTGGCGGTGGTTGTCGAGGCGGCAGGCCGGCGCGAACAAGGCTCCAGCGGCCGGGGGGGACGCCAATCCTATGCGGGGCTTCTCGATGCGACCCTTTGGCAAGCCCAGGTCGATGAAGCCCTGCGCCAGGCGCTTGTGAACCTTGACTCGATCGCCGCCCCCGCCGGCGAGACGACCGTTGTTCTGGGGCCAGGGTGGCCGGGTATTTTGCTCCACGAGGCGGTCGGCCATGGCCTTGAGGGTGATTTCAATCGCAAGAAAACATCCGCCTTTGCCGGCCTTCTTGGAGAGCGCGTCGCGTCTCCAGGCGTAACGGTGATCGACGATGGGACCATCGACGCGCGCCGCGGGTC
>JBCDJA010000296.1:0-3948 GCA_038748465.1 Pseudomonadota bacterium | reverse complement strand
CTGTTGCGCCGCTGCGTCAATCCCCCGAGCCTTAGCCCCCAACTTAAGTGGGGCTTGCCTTCAGAAGTCAACCACCCACCGCAAGGGGGCGCGTACCATGGCGCAAGCTTTCTGCGAATCCCATCATGGAATTCGCCCGCACTTTCTAGCGCATTAGTGGCATGCGGCGTGCCACTTTACGGTTAACGCCCCGCAAACAAACCCAAAGAAAGCATTGAAAAATTCTATGTTGCATTTGTGTCCGCTGCGGCGCCGAACGTCGCTCGCAGGTGCACCTTGACGTACACATCATGTCTGGGCGGAATTCATTCAGCGGGCACAGCCGCCCCAAGGGGCGCTGCCTCGGCCGCCGCTTCTGGCCGCATCGCCTCGAGCGCCGCGCGATGGTCTGGGAACGTCCCTGCCAGCCGGCGGCAATGGGCGGCGACCTTTTCGCGATCGATCACCTGCATGTTGCGCTTGGGCTTGCGGGGCTTGCGGGGGAGCTGGCCCATGCCCGCAAGAATGCAAAACCAAGAGGTGGGGCTATAGACAAGCGACCCGCTGAGCCGTTGCAATTCAGCCAAGAGATCGCCCCCCTTTTTCCAAACGCCAAGGATGGAGGCGACAGTTTCCGGCGTCTGCTGGTTTTCGCGGTTGTCGATCCAATAGCGGCTGTCTGATCGGGAATTCAGTTTGTAGTGCATGACAATGTAGTCGCGCACACCATCGAAAATTCCATTGACCCGCGCATTGAAGGCGTCTCGATGGGCCGGCGTAAAGCCGCCTTTCTCGAAGGCGTCGATGAAGTTCTCAACCGTGTCCTGAACGATCATCAGGGCTGTCGCCTCAAGCGGCTCGACAAAGCCCTGGGACAGCCCAACCCCAAGGCAATTCTCTGCCCAGGGGGCGTCAACACGGCCCACCCGCATTTTCAGATGCCGGGCCTCACCGCCTTCGTCAGGCCCCAAACCGAGATGCGCGCGCAGCTCAGCTTCCGCCTCCCCTTCGTCTAAATAGTGCGAGGAATAGACATAGCCGTTACCGAACCTGTTCTGTAGGGGGATCTTCCACACCCACCCGGCCGACAAGGCCGTCGATACGGTCTCAGAGGGCAACGAGCCATCAGCTTCAGGAGGCGTCGGTACCGCTACTGCGCGGTCATTAAACAGAAGGTCCGCATAGGACCGGAACGGAACGCCCAGACTGCGTTGCAACAAAACCGACGCAAAGCCGGTGCAATCGACGAAGAAATCCCCCTCAAGGCGGCCATGCGCCTCGGTCTCCAGCGCCTCTATGCCCCCGTCCTCGCCTCGGTGCACTGCGCCGACCGTGTCCTCAACATGCCGGACGCCAAGGGCCATGGCCTTGTCTTTGAGGACCTGGCCAATGAGTTGGGCATCGAAATGGTAGGCATAATCGGTTTCGTAATCGCCCGAGGCGGCACTCGGTGTGGGCGCCCGTCGCCCGTCAGCCAGAAAGTGGGAGACGAAATAGGCATCGGGATGGGCCGGCGCCTCGATGTTCCGGTTGCGAAGCGACAGATTGTGAAAAAAGGCGCGGATCGTCTCCTCGTCTTTCAATGAGAAAAACGGGTGGTAATAGCTTTCATAGCCGCGCCGGGTGCACCAATCTGGGAATCGGATGCCGCATTTGTAGGTCGCATTGCAGTGGGGCATCCAATCGGCTTCGGTCATCCCGATACGATCGAAAAACCGGCGCATTTTGGGGGTGGAGCCCTCGCCGACGCCGATGATGCCGATGGTCTTCGATTCAAGCAGGGTAATCGTTGTCGCCCGATCCCCCTTCGCGGCTTCGCCCCAAGCATGGGCCATTAACGTGGCGGCCATCCATCCTGCCGTGCCCCCACCAACAATAACGATGCGTTTGGGGGGAGCTGCCTGATCACCATTGTGTCCCGTCATCGCACGTAACCCTTCCTCCGACTGATAGGCCTTTTTCAACCCGCCCTTTGTCGATTACGTAGAGCGCCCGAAGCCGCGGAGCAAGGTTGGGTCCACTGCGTTTAACCACACCAAGCCGACATCAACATCCATCAATGACGGACCAATCGTCCACACGAACCCCTCAAGAACCGCGTGCGCCCGTCGGTCATCACCGGCCTCTGTGCCCGGACGGAACCCGGGCCCGCACCGGCCCTGCGGCTGCGCCCTGCCCGCCTTCCGACCGGCCTTTTGTCTTGGCGGCGACGATCCTTGCCTCAGCGATGGCGTTTATCGACGGCACAATTGTGACGATTGCACTGCCGCTTATTCGCGACGACCTCGCCGCCTCGTTCGGCGCGACCCAATGGGTCGTCAACGCCTATGCTCTGTTCCTGGGAAGCCTCATCCTCATCGGCGGCGCCGCCGGAGACCGCTTCGGACGCCGGCGGATCTTCGCAATCGGCATTGCCGTCTTCGCGCTCGCCTCCATTGCGTGTGCCGCCGCGCCCAGCGCCGGGGCGTTAATCGCAGCGCGCGCCGCCCAGGGCATTGGGGCGGCCATGCTCGTGCCCCAGAGTCTTGCGATTATCGCAGCCAACTTCCCGCCCGAGGCCCGCGGCCGGGCGATCGGGCTCTGGGCCGGGGCATCGGCCCTCACAACGGCGCTCGGCCCTCCCCTTGGCGGTCTCTTGATCGACAGCTTCGGATGGCGATCGATCTTTTGGATCAACTTACCGTTCTCCCTCCTCGCCCTCTGGCTTGCGCTCGCCAAAGTGCGTGAGAGCCGAGATGAGGCGCAAACCGGCCCCCTTGATTGGCCAGGCGCGGCAACGGCTATCCTCGCCTTCGGGCTGTTGACGATTGGACTTACCCGCTTTGCCGAGAGTGGCGGCGCCAACGGGACCGTGCTGGCGCTGGGTGCAGCGGGCCTTGCCGCAGGTGCTGCGTTCCTGGCCCTTGAGCGGCGCGCGCAAAGCCCCCTCATCCCCTTATCGCTGTTTCGCAATCAGCGCTTTGTCGGCGTCAATCTCATGACTTTGTTCCTTTACGGAGCGCTTGGGGCAACGTTGTTTCTGTTGCCCTTCGACCTCATTGAGCGGCGCGGTTTGACCGCAACCCAGATGGGCCTTGCGCTTTTACCCTTTGGTCTGATCATCGGCGCGGTCTCGCGGTTTTCAGGCCAATGGGCTGACGCGGTTGGGGTGCGCACGCCTATCCTTACCGGCACCCTCTTGGTTGCCCTCGGCAGCGGGTGGTTGGCCCTGATGTTCGCACCGTTTTGGTTAGGGGTGCTCGCGCCCATATTGGTCATTGGGTTTGGCATGGGCCTTGTGGTGGCACCCCTCACCACCGCCGTCATGAATGCAGCTCCCGAGGGCAAGGCCGGGGCGGCCTCCGGGATCAACAATGCGGCAAGCCGGCTTGCGGGGCTCTTTGCGATCGTTTTTGCCGGGGTACTGACAAGTCTCGTCTTTGCGGGCCGGAGCGAGGGCGCCGACTTTGGCGCGCTCCCGCCGCCATCCGCGCCGGCCCGGGCGGCCCTCGAAGCAGCCTTTATGCAGGCTTATTCCGCCGCGATGTGGATGACCTTCACATGGTGCCTCATGGCCGCGATCATCGCGTTCTACTTTTTGCGCGAGGCGGCATCGGCAGAGCCGCGTTAAGCGGGCAAGGCCTCATTCCACGGGCTTTGTCTCATCGAGCAAATCCGGTTCCGCGCTTTCTTTGCGTTCCTCGTCAATTTGCTCTTCAAGCCGATGGTCCGTCTCGGTATCGACGGCCTCGGGGCTGGTGCGCTGGCGGGGCACATCATCGCGAAGGGGCACTTCGCGTGGGGCCTTTGGGCCGGGCCGGGGCGCGGCCTGTGCTACCGCCTCGCGCAGGCCAAGCGCATCATCGTCAAAACGCAGGCGGTAAATTGGTTCTGGGAGCGCGAACCCCGTTGCCTCAAGATGATTTTTCGTGGCCGCCAAGGCCGCAGACCGGGCCTTGCCAAAATCGGTTGTCCGCTGATCGATCCAGG
>JBCDJA010000295.1:0-3954 GCA_038748465.1 Pseudomonadota bacterium | reverse complement strand
CGCCGGCCAGGGCGAGGCCGGCGGCAAGGGCAAGCAAAGCCCATCCAAAATGCCGGCCAGGGCGAGGCTGGCGGCAAGGGCAAGCAAAGCCCATCCAAAATGCCGCCCACGGGTCGCCCTGAGATTTGCAAATTGCTTGGGCAGCGCTTATGATCCGTCTTGATACGGAAAAATATGACTGACCTAGACCCAATCAAGGCCCGCATCGCCGAAAAACGGAACCGGCTTGATGCGCAGCGGCCGCTCTCTCAAAAGGCCCTCGCCAGCCTTGAGGCCTGGTATGACGTCGAGCTCACCCACACATCAAATGCGATCGAGGGAAACACCCTCACCCGCCAGGAAACGGCCCTCGTCCTGGAAAAAGGCCTCACGGTGCGCGGCAAGCCGCTGAAGGATCACCAGGAGGCGGTCGATCATAGGGACGCCCTGCGCTTCGTGCGTGGGCTGGTCACGGATACACGGCCGATCGGCGAAGCGGATATGCGCGATATTCACCGCCTGGTGGTCGCCAGCACCCTAAAAGGCGAAGCCGGCCAATACAGTCGTCACCCGCGCCGGATCGCCGGCTCGAGGGTCGTCTTCCCCACGCCGGAGACGATTCCGGGACTTATGGGAGATTTCGGGCAATGGCTCGCAGGCGCGCCGGCGACGGCCGAAACTGCCATCGAGGCGCATTTGCGGCTGGTCTCCATTCACCCGTTCTCAGATGGGAACGGCCGTACCGCCCGGCTGTTAATGAACCTGGTCTTTATGCGCGGCGGCTATCCGCCGGTCGTGATCCGGCCGGAAGACCGTCCCGATTACGTCGACGCCCTGGAGGCGGCGCAGAACGAGACGCGCGCCGCCTATGACCGGTTGATGTTCGAGCGGCTGGAGGCGGCGCTCGATGACTATCTTTCCTTTCTGGCCTCGGAGCCCACCCCCTAAACGCCGGCCAA
Organism: Pseudomonadota bacterium; assembly: GCA_038748465.1. Classification (GTDB taxonomy): domain Bacteria; phylum Pseudomonadota; class Alphaproteobacteria; order M2410; family M2410; genus JBCDJA01. The sequence continues at coordinate 3,016 of JBCDJA010000295.1, read as the reverse complement.
GGCGAGGCCCGCGGCAAGGGCCAGCAAAGCCCATCCAAAATGCCGCCCGCGGGTCGCCCAGAAATTTGCAACGCAGCCGGAGATAAAAATCGCCGCAACACCATAGACAACAATTGGGCGAACAAGCTCGGGCACATACGCGGGCGTTGCCACCAAAATCGCACTCGCGACAAACCAATAGACCCCGCTCAGAAACATAATCGCGTGCAGGACACGCTTTGCTGCCGGCGTGCTGGCAGCGGTGGGCCGCACCACCTTCGTTTCGCCTAAATATCCGTGGACGAGCGCAATCGCCATCCCGAGCCCACCTGACAAATACAACAGTATGTCTTTCATCGCCCACCTCCATACGGTAAGGTATGGTAGAGGCAGCGACAGGTGGAGTCAATACGGATGCGTATGGTGCAATGACCAAACGATTATCGGAAACAGACTGGCTGAAGCACGGGCTAAAAACCCTTGCCAGCACTGGCTTTACCGGCCTTAAAGCCGAGCCCATGGCCAAACGCCTTGGGGTGTCGAAGGGGAGCTTTTATTGGCACTTTGAAGACCTTGCCGCCTTTCACGACAAGCTTCTCGATTATTGGCAGGCGACGACGACCGACCAGGTTATTCGCGATATCGAGCGCAACAGCCAAGCATCAGAGCGCCTGGACGCGCTGATGCAAAACGCCTTCCGCAAAACAAAGCACGCCGATCTAGACCAGGCGATCCGCCACTGGGCCCAGCACGATAGGCGCGCCCGCAGCCGGCTCCAATCGGTTGATCAGATCCGTATTGACTATCTCTATACGTTGTTACGCGCAGCCCACCGGGACGAGGATCGTGCCCGGCGGTGGGCCCGGTTCCTGTACGCGGCAAGCCTTGGAGATCGCCTCATTGCCGACAAAGCCTGCCCCCCCTTCGACCCGGCGGATTTGGCAGCGCTTGCGAAGGCTCTTACCGGCTCAGACGGCCTTTGACCGGGCGTGGGCGAAGAGATCGCCCGCGAGTTGACCGACCTGCTCGCGCACGGCGCCGACGGCAAAGTCCGGCGCGGTTTCCGGGCCACCGGAATTAAACGGCGGCGCCGGACGGTACTCGAAGGTGAGTTGCAACACTTGCGCCGTTGCCTCCCCAACCACCTCTGAGACGACCGTGAGAATTACGGTGACAGAATTACGGTGGAATTACGGAATTACGAATTACGGAATTACGGTGGAATTACGGGAATTACGGTGACAGTGCACTTAACGCCCCACGAATTACAGTGACAGAATTACGGAATTACGGTGACAGTGCACTTAACGCCCCACGACACGGCGCCGCGGATTGACGGCAATCGCGCACCCCAAAACTAACGCCCCCCTCACCGCTTCGTGTCGTGCGCCCGGGTGTGTAAACTGCGCCCATGGGCCACATCACATCGCTTTACGTGTACAAGGTCGCCGGGCAGGCCAGCGAGGGCGTCAAAACCCGAGACCTCATAGAAGAGCTGGGGCTCGACCCAGACGGACCGATCGATCCCGCACGGATGGTCCCCTCGGCCGACTATTACCGCTTCTTCGCGCGCCTTGCCGAGCGCGACCCCCACGGCCTCACCCTGCCCCTACGCATCGGTGCCTCCATGCGATGCGATGAGTACGGCGCCTTTGGGCTTGCGTGGAAATCCGCTCCTGACTTACGCGGCTCTTATATCCGCGCCGAGCGCTACGCCCGGGTGCTCTCCAGTGTTGAGGTGTACACCCTCGACCACACCGCGGACGGGTGGTTCTTCAGCCTCGAAAAGGCCGGCGATGGTAGCCTGGGCATGGCGCTGTCTAACGAGGCGAGCCTTGCAAGCGTGGTGGCCATCAGCCAGCAGGTGCGCACCGCACCCTTCCGCCCCACGGGCCTTTTCTTCAAACACGCGGCACGCGGACCGACAGAGGACCATGTAGCCCATTTCGGGTGCCCAGTGCACTTCGAGGCCGGCCGGGATGCGGTGCAGGTTTGCGAAGAGACCCTGGCCGTCCCCAATACTCTCGGCGATGCAACGATTGCAGACTTTTTCGACCGCCACCTGGAGGCAGAGCTGGCCAGCCTCGCGGACGATGCGGGATTGGAGAAACGGGTCCAGATCGCGGTGTCTCAGGCTCTCAGCGAAGGCGTGCCCACCGTGTCGGCCATTGCGGGCGCCTTGGGGATGAGCGCGCGCACCTTGCAACGCCGGCTTGCCGACAAAGGGGCCTCCTTCCAGCACCTCGTCGACGACGCTCGGCGGGATCTAGCCAAACGCTTGCTGCGGGAAACCGATTACGCGCTGGCCGAGGTGGCGTTTCTCACCGGCTTTGCCGAACAGAGCGGGTTCACCCGGGCCTTCAAGCGGTGGGCGGGCCAAACCCCCCGGTCCTACCGCGTGGGCACGGATTAGCCCCGAAGGACCTTTGGCGCCGAGAGCCAAAACTCTGACGCCGACGGGCAAGAACCAGACCCGCCTTCCCCGTATCTCTTGGCCTGCACCCACCCAACAACGGAGCAAGCCAATGAGTTTTCTGAGCAAAGCAATGGGTTCCCGGCGCCCTTCGAGTCCCCTCACCCTCGTGATTGGGGGCACGGGCAAAACAGGCCGCCGGGTCGCAGACCGCCTGTCCGCCAGCAATCACACGGTTCGCATCGGCGCGCGCTCGGCCGTCCCCGCCTTTGATTGGCACAGAGAAGAAAGCTGGGACGCCTGCCTGAAAGATGTTCGCGCGGTTTACATCACCTACAGTCCCGACCTCGCCATGCCCGGGGCCACGGATGCCATCGCCGCTCTTGTTGAGAAAGCGAAGCGGGCGGGCGTTTCTCGGCTCGTGCTGTTGTCCGGCCGCGGGGAAGAAGAAGCCCAAGCCTGCGAGCAGATCGTTCAGGCCTCTGGCCTTGACTGGACGATCGTCCGTGCAAGTTGGTTCAACCAGAATTTTTCCGAAGGAGCGTTTGTCGATATGGTTCGCCAGGGGACGCTGACGCTGCCAGCCGGCGGCACGCCAGAGCCTTATGTGGATGCCGACGACAT
>JBCDJA010000294.1:0-3972 GCA_038748465.1 Pseudomonadota bacterium | reverse complement strand
TACCGTCATGGATCTCACAGTCGTTATGATTTGAAGGTGCATTTGGTCTTTGTAACGAAATATAGAAGGAAAGTTCTCCGTGGACACCTCCTCAGGGCCCTCGGCCCCGGCTTTCATTACTTTGACATCGGGTAGGGTGTCGCCAACTTTGATCGCCATTGGGGGTCCTCCATTCAGGGATTGCGAAACCAAAAAATCGCGAGACTTGACGCGCGCGAGACTCAACTGGGAGAGCGGGTGTAGAGCCGCTCACCGGCCGCACCATCGTTGCCGACAACCTGGCCGTTCTGCTCCAAAAGATCGAGATGGGCGCGCACCGACAGGGCAGCGGCCGGGTGTAAGCGCGGATCGACCGCCGCATAGATCGTTGCAACAAACGCCGAAATCGACTGCGGGGTGTCAGACAGTTGGTCCAAAACCTGCCGTTCACGCTCTCGGCGATGATCGATATAGGCCCGGACAAAAGGCTGCGGATTGGGGATCGCGGGCCCGTGGGTGGGGTAGAACACCCGATCCTCGCGGGCGGCCAGCCGCTCCAGGCTTTGAAAATAATCGCCCATATCCCCATCCGGCGGGGAGATGACGGCGGTGGACCAGCCCATCACCACATCCCCGCAAAACAGCGCCTTCTCGAGCCCCCAAGCGAAGGCCAGATGATTTGATGTGTGCCCGGGGGTATAGACCGCCTCGAGGGACCATCCCTTGCCCTCGATCTGCGCGCCATCGGCGAGCACGATATCCGGCTGAAAGGCCATATCGCCCCCCTCCTCGACCCGAACCCCTTGCGCGGCCTTGCCCGCACCGTGCGGCCCAAAGCCGAGGGTCGGCGCGCCTGTGAGGGCCTTAAGGGGCGCCGCACCAGGCGAGTGATCGAGATGGGTATGGGTAATCAGGATGTGGCTAACCGTTTCAGAGCCAAGCCCGGCCAAAAGCGCATCAAGGTGCGCCTCATCCACCGGCCCCGGATCGATCACCGCGACCTCTCCCTCACCCACCACATAGGTCCAGGTGCCGGTATAGGTGAAGGGGCCCAGATTGTTCACGAGGATCCGGCGCACCCCGGGCGCAACGCGCTCCAAGACGCCATAGGCGACATCCGTGTCCGTGAGAAAGGGAATGGGCATGGCAGGTCCGAGGCGCGTGTGAGGTTTCGGGCGGGGCCCCTCTTTTGGCGGAGAGGCATGGACGTTTCTCCCTTGTCTTGCCATTTTGCATTGTAAGCTCAAAGCAAAACCGGGAGCCGCGTGTGGCGCCGGACGGGATGGGGTGACCCATGACATCAACCGAAGAGGCCGGCACGTTTTTAACCGGTCAATGCCTGATCGCGATGCCGACCATGGGCGACCCGCGATTTGAGCGGTCGGTTGTCTATTTGTGCTCGCATTCCTCGGAAGGCGCGCTTGGAATTATTGTCAACAAACCGGTCGAGGAGCCGACCTTTTCCGACCTGTGTGAGCAATTGGGCATCCCCCTCAAGATCGACGGGGCGCTTTATCCGATCTATTTCGGCGGCCCGGTGGAACAGGGGCGCGGTTTCGTTCTTCACACGGCAGATTTTGAGGCCGGCGAGGATGGGATGCTGATCGATGAGCAGATCGGCCTGTCCGCCACCCTCGACAGCCTGCGCGCCATCGCCGATGGCCGGGGCCCGGAGCGGGGCCTCGTCTCGATCGGGTATGCCGGCTGGGCCCCAGGTCAGCTTGAGCAGGAAATCGCAGCCAATGGCTGGCTCCATTGCGAAGCGGATGTGGATTTGGTCTTCGGCCAACACGATGTGGGCAAATGGGAGGCGGCGCTTAGTCGTCTCGGCGTTCGCCCGGAGCTTTTGTCCGGCGAGGCTGGCCACGCCTAAGCGGGCGTGCTTGCCACCAAAGCGCGCAGCAGATCGTGCGCTGACTAATCCCGGAGTACCGTCACAACCTCGCCTTGCTCTGCCCGCGCAGCCCTGAGCTGGTTGACCGGCGCGTTCTTATCGGCATAGCCGACGGCCATTCCGCAATAAAGCTGATCATCAGTAGAAAGATTTAAAAAGGTGCTGACAGTCTTGGCCCGCGCAGCCCAGGCCTCCTGCATGCAGGTTGCAAGGCCCGCCTCCTCAAAGAGCAGCGCAAGCGTTTGCATATACATGCCAAGATGAGCCCATTGCCCGGGGCCCATCCGCCGATCGAGTGAAAAGAACAACGCGGCGGGGGCGCCAAACAGGCTATAATTGCGAGCAAGGTGGTTAAGGCGCGCCATTTTGTCTTCGCGGGGTATGCCGAGCAGCGCATACATATCCTCGCCCACCTGATAGCGACGCGTGCGATAGGGCTCCCACAGCTTTGCTGGATATACGGAGAATTCAGACTCATCGGCAAAGGGATCATCAGCAATTTGCCGATTGACCTCCTCAACCAGTCTATCGCGCGCCGCCCCAATCACCAGATGGACTTTCCAGGGCTGCAGGTTTCCACCTGAGGGCGAGCGTTGGGCTGCCTCCAGAATGGCCAGCAGATCGGCCTCAGGCACGGGTGTCGACAAAAACGCCCGCGTTGAAATGCGCCCTGCAATCGCTGCGGAAACCGTTGTCATTTATCTGCCCTCGCCTTGGCTATCGGTGCTTTTTTGCGCGGCCGCAAGCACGGCCACCTCAGCTCTCAGGGCCCTGATCTCCTGGATGATCAAATCGCCCTCCTCCTCGGCAATTGAGCGCGCCTCAGCCAAGGTCTCTGCCCGTTCCTGCTCTTCCAAGATCTGCATCGAATTCACGATGATCGCAATAAAGAGGTTCAAGATTGCAAAGCTCGTCACAACGATGAACGGGATAAAGAACATCCACGCCCAGGGATGGGATTGCATGACCGGGGCAACAACCGAATCGGACCATCCATCGAGGGTCATGATTTGAAACAGGCTGTACATGGAAGCACCGAGCGAGCCGAACAGCTCGGGATTGGACGCCCCGAAGAGGGTCACCGAGACAACAGCCCCCACATAAAACACAACGCCCATCACCGCGATGATGGACCCCATGCCGGGCAGCGATTTGACGAGTGCCTCCACCACCCGGCGCAATTCCGGCACGATGGACAAGAGCCGCAAGACCCGCAGGACCCGGAAGGCGCGCAACACGGCAAAGGCCCCGGTCGTTGGGACCAACGAAATCGAAATCACGATTAAGTCGAAAACATTCCAGCCAGATCTGAAAAACGCTCTGCCGGAACCGAAAAACTTTAAACTGATTTCGATACAGAAAATCGTGAGAATCAGCCGGTCTGCAAGGCGCAACCAAGGGCCGATCGCAGCGTCGATGGCCGGAAACGTCTCCAACCCGAGGACGGCGGCATTGGCCAAAATAAGCGCGGTGATGGCCGTCTGAAACGCCGGAGCATTTGTGAAAGCGGCAACGCGCCTGCGCATCGAGTGGGGCGCGGCGGCGTCCTCGCTGGCGTTTTGGGGAGGATCACCGGGGCCATCGCGACCTAGCCCGGCAGGGTCCGAGCCGGCACGGCCTGACCCGGCATGCTGTGGGCGATCGCCCTCTTGCGCTGCCTTATCCGATGCCTCGACCGTCATTGCTTTCAGGCCTCCCTCTCGCCTTTCGTTCGCTACGCCGCGTCCAATCTTAGGCGAAAGCCCTGCCCGCTCAAAGACTTGGCAACGCGCACCGGCGTCATGGCGCGCCCACCCGACCTTGAGACCCTGCCACACGCCATGCCCCACAACAGGCGCCAAAACCGGCCAAATGTCTCCGTTTCGTCACGGATTAGCAGCCTTTTAAGGTTCACAGCTTGGAAACCTCTTTCGCTCAGCTTAGCGCGGCCGGTGAAACGTCCGGCATCTGCCGCCGCTTGGACGCCGCAAACGAAATGCAGCGCCGCGGCCTGTCTCGCGGAGGAGTAGCCGCCCATGCCAGCCCGTTTACCGAACGCCCTTGCCCGGGCCACGTCTGGCCTTCTTATCGCAGCCCTTGCCGGCACCCTGTCCTTGATC
>JBCDJA010000293.1:0-3985 GCA_038748465.1 Pseudomonadota bacterium | reverse complement strand
CTGGTCCTGCAGGTGATAGGCGCGCAGCTTGTTGGTGAGGCCTATGCCTCGCCCTTCCTGGGGCAGATACAACAAAACCCCACGGCCGATATCGGCCATCCGGGCAAGGGCGCCGCGCAACTGCATCCCGCAATCGCATTTGAGCGAGCCCAGAAGATCGCCAGTGAAGCATTCGGAGTGCAACCGAATGAGGGGCGCGTCGCTGCCCGTCGGCTGGCCGACGATGAGTGCAAGCGCATCGGGCCCGCCGATGAGCGGTGCATCGGGACGAAATGCGACAACCTGGAGGTCGGTTGTTATCTCGGTCGGGAGAGCGGCAAGGGTGACTTGATGGAGGGGCGCGGGCTCCCCCGGTTTTAAGGTCGCCGCCCAAAGGTCATGGAATTCCGCAACGTCACTCGCATCAGTCCACGCGAGGCGGTGCGCGCCTGCCCAAGCCGGCCACCCAAAGGGTCCTGCGCGCTCGCCGTCGAGGACCCGGCCAATGCCCGCCGGCAGGAATTCCGCCAATTTGAGGGCCTCGAGAGCGGTCTTTGCCACCGCCGCAATGGGCTCGCGTGAGGCGATAAAGGGCCCCTGAAGCGGATCGCGCAGGTCAAGGGTCGGATCGGCCAGCAACCGCGCCGCTGCAAGGGTCCTGTCCGTTGCAAGGGGGACTTGAACGGGATCGGAATAGGCGCGGATTTTGAGCACCTGGGCGCGCTCAGGGCTTATGAGGAGATGGGGGCGTTCCCCTGCAAGGTGCGTTACGCGGGCAAGCTCCTCATCGGTCAACGCCTCGGCCGGCGCAATGAGGACCGCCTCGCCGGATGATCCGGTGAGCAAAACCGGACGCCGGCGGCGCAAATCTGCGATCACGCGCTCGGCATCGACGAGGCGGTCTGCGGCAGTCCGGGGCGCCCGCTCGCTCAAGTCCGGCCCTTTGCTCACCGATGCGTTCTCCTCCGGTCTTGGGTCTCTGTGCGCTGCGACTCGTGCGTTCGCTCCGCGCGCGTCCGGCCCAATGGAATGGGGCAAGGCGAGACAAGAGCCTTCCCCTCCCCGCCGCGACAACGATATGGTGCCTCCCGACGCATGGGGCCGGCCCCCGCACACGGCCACCAAATTTGGCGCGAGAGATGAGCACAAAAAAACGCATTCTCCTAATCGACGACGATGACGCTTTGCGCGAGGTCCTTCGCGAACAATTCGATCTCCATGAGGACTTTGAGACCGAGGCGGTTGCCACCGGTCAGGACGGGCTAGAGGCCTCTAAATCCGGTGAGCACGATCTTGTTTTGCTGGATGTGGGCCTGCCCGATTTCGACGGGCGCGAGGTGTGCAAAATGATGCGCAAGTCGAACATCAAGTGTCCGATCATCATGCTGACGGGTGCTGACACCGAGGCCGATACCATCCTTGGGCTCGATGCCGGAGCGAATGATTACGTCACTAAGCCGTTTCGGTTTGGGGTGTTGTTGGCGCGGGTGCGCGCCCACCTGCGCAGCTTTGAGCAAAGCGAGGACGCGACGTTCAAGATCGGGCCTTATACCTTTAAGCCGAGCGCGAAGCTGCTTGTTGACGATGACACCCGCAAGGTGCGCTTGACAGAGAAAGAAACCAATATACTCAAGTTCCTCTACCGGGCGGGCGATAAGGTTGTGGGCCGGGATGTCCTTTTGCATGAGGTCTGGGGCTATAATTCCGGGGTGACGACACACACCTTGGAGACTCACATTTACCGGCTCCGCCAGAAAATCGAGCGGGACCCGTCAAATGCTGAACTGCTGGTGACGGAAACAGGCGGGTACAAGCTCGTCCCCTAGGCCCGCACCCCGGTCGCGCGCCCAGAGAACTGCCGCCGCCTCTGGTCGTTTCCGGGGCGTTCTCAATGTTTTTTGCAGTGTGTGGTCGATTTTTCTGATCACAGGTCACAGCAACGGCCCGTTTGGTTTGACGGGCCGGGACGGTCTGCCCAGGTTCTGTTCTCACAAAAGCAGAAGACGGGTCAGGCATGACGAACGATGCGGGTTTGGAAGCAACATTTTGGGGCGTGCGGGGAAGCACGCCCTGTTGTGGCCCGCATGTGGAACGTTTTGGCGGCAACACGCCCTGTCTTGAGGTTCGCTGTGGGACCGAACGGCTAATCTTCGATGCCGGGTCGGGCCTGCGCAATCTCGGGCATGCCTGGAGCGATCAGGGGGTGGGCCGGGCGCATATGTTCCTCACCCATTTTCATCTCGATCACGTGATGGGCCTTCCGTTCTTCAAGCCCTTCTTCGAGGAGGGCAATGCCCTCACCGTTATGGCAGGTCGCCACGACAGCCAGTGTTGTCTGCGCAATGCCATCAAACGGTTGTTCTCGCCGCCACTGCTGCCAGTCTGTGTTGATATGTTTAAGGCCAAGGTGGAGTTCGGCGATTTGTCGGCCGGCGATACCCACACGATCGGGGACGGAATAAAAGTGCGGACCGCGCCGCTTAACCACCCCGACGGGGCAACTGCCTATCGCGTTGATTACCGCGATAAATCCGTAAGCTATGTGACCGATACGGAGCATAAAGATAAAACCCTTGATGAGAACATCCTTAAGCTGATCGATGGGACTGATCTTTTCATTTACGATGCAATGTTTACGGACGAAGAATATGAGGCCCATCGCGGTTTTGGGCACTCCACCTTTACCCAAGGCTTGAGGCTTGCCGAAGAGGCGAAGGTGAAAAAATACATTCCCTTCCATCATCATCCCTCCCACGATGACCACTTCCTGGAGCGGATCGAGGGGGGCTTGCGGGAGCGTTTCCCCGGCACGGTGATGGCGGCCGAAGGCCTGAAGCTGGCGGCCTGAGCGGCCCACCCCTAACGGCAATCGCTTTGCGGAGCCTCATAAACAATCCAGGCGAGCGTCCTTTCCCGGTTTGGCGCGCGGATGAGGGGCGCTGTGGCGGTCTTGACCTCGGCGGTGGCCGGCACCGGCGCTTTGAGGACATCGGCCGCGTAAGCCACAAGCCGTTCGGGCGGCTCACGCAGTTCTTTCTTTAAGGCCCACGCGATGACGCACTGTCCTGCGCCCTCCGGTGCGGGAAACACCGTAAGCGGAAAAGCTGGATCGACGACGCGCGCGCCCTCGACAAAATAGCGCATATTGCCACCAAGATGATAATCGCCGGTGATAATCGTCCCACCAGAGAAGCCGGCTTGTTGAATCTCCTCTGCCCACGCCTTAATCGGCAAATGGGTTCTGCACTTGCCGCATGTCGCCGCATGGGCATGAAACTCGATATAGCGGGCCGCAACGACCAAGACACTCACCCCGAGGGTCAGGATCAACAACCACCGCAGGCGCGCCCAATCAATGCGGCTCTGGGCAAGGCGGATCATCAAATAAAGCGGGAAGACCAAAAGGATTTGGTGCATCCATCGGGCCTTGAAAAACGTCGCGCCAAAAAACACCAGGCTTGCGAAAACCAAAAGGCCGATGATCATCAAAACTTCGAGCCATCGACGATAGGCAGACAGATCATCGCCTGAGATGTCGGTGGCGTTTGGAGCGGTGGGGGCGTTTGGAGCGGTGGGGGCGCCCGGCGCGGCCGGGGCGCACGGCGCGGCCGGGGCGCCCGGGCCGCTTTGCAGCCGGCGGACCGTCCAGGGAAAAAAGAGCAGAAACAGCACGCTGAGCGGCAGCGTGAACTCAACGCTCGCCAGGGCTAGTTCAGCCCATCCCGTGGCCCACCTGACAAGGAAAAACCCTTGTTCGTCGGCCTTGGTCATCTCCCCTGCAAGGGCTGTGAGGGAATATTGGTTGGCGAGGATCCAGAGCGCGTAGGGCGCGATAATCAGAGCCGCAATAAAAAACGCGGCACTGAGGCGGTACCAGTGAATCCGCTCCGCAAGTTTAGGGACGAACAAGAGCGCCACAAGTCCGATGACTGGCAGGATCGCAAACACATATTTCGCTAAAAATCCAAGGCCGAGTGTGACGCCGAAATAGGTGTAGTCCAGCCAG
>JBCDJA010000292.1:0-3992 GCA_038748465.1 Pseudomonadota bacterium | reverse complement strand
CCTCAGCCGATGTCTGGGGCGCCGCCGGTCCGGGTCCATAAATTCCGTAAGCCAGCGCCCCGGCCGCCGCGAGGCCGCCAAACAATCCCAAAAGAAAAACGACGAAGACGAGACGCCGCATGATCGCTCCGCTAGTTGCCGGTGGCCCTCAGCGCCACCTCGACAACCGATCTAACCCTCGAAGGCCTTAAGAACGAGCGAAACATTCGTCCCGCCAAAGCCGAAAGAATTCGACAACACCGCCTTTACCGATTTTTCCCGAGGCGTGTGGGGCACCAGGTCGATGGGCGTTTCAACAGACGGCGCATCGAGATTGATCGTCGGTGGCACGATTTGATCGCGCAGGGCCAGGGTGCAAAAAATCGTCTCAACGGCTCCGGCAGCACCCAAGAGGTGCCCAACCGATGATTTTGTCGACGACATCATGAGCCCATCCGCGGCCGGTCCAAAAAGCCGGGTGACCGCATTGAGCTCAATTTCATCGCCCTTCGGCGTTGAGGTGCCGTGGGCGTTTACGTAATCGATGTCCTCAAGCGCCAGGCCCGACCGCTTGAGCGCCATCTGCATGGAGCGATAGCCGCCATTGCCGTCGTCGGGCGGGGCCGTGATGTGGAACGCGTCGCCCGACAAGCCGTATCCAACGATCTCGCCGTAAATGCGTGCACCGCGGGCCTTGGCATGCTCAAGCTCTTCAAGCACCACAACCCCGGCGCCCTCACCCATCAAGAACCCGTCCCGGTCCTTATCGTAGGGGCGTGAGGCGCGTTCCGGCTCGTCGTTGAACCCGGTCGACAGCGCCTTGCAGGCCGCAAAGCCAGCCATACCAAGACGACTCACCGCTGCTTCGGCCCCGCCTGCAACCATCACATCCGCATCGTCGAGCATGATCATGCGGGCCGCATCGCCAATGGCGTGAGCGCCCGTAGAGCACGCGGTCGCGTTTGCGTGGTTGGGCCCCTTAAGGCCATGGGCGATTGAAATCTGTCCCGAGCAAAGATTGACGAGATGCCCCGGAATGAAAAAGGGGCTGACCCGGCGGGGGCCTTTTTCCGCGAGCGCTTGGGCCGTCTTTTCGATGCCGGGTAGGCCGCCAATGCCTGAGCCCACGTAAACCCCGGTTCGGAATTGCGCCTCGTCGGTCTCCGGGTGCCAGCCCGCATCATCAAGGGCCTGCCGGGCAGCAGCCAGGGAATAGACGATAAAGGTGTCCACCCGTCGCTGCTCTTTGGGGTCGACCCACTCATCGGCAACAAACGCGCCGCCAAGCCCATCGCCCCAACGGTCCTCGCCCGGCACCTCTGCGGCAATCTTGGCCGGCAGATCCTCAACATCGAACCGCTCGATGCGTTTGGCGCCGGAGCGGCCAGCGAGGATCCGCTGCCAGGTCACATCGACCCCACAACCAAGCGGGCTCACCATCCCCAATCCGGTTAAAACGACCCGACGCACCCCGACATCCTTTTTTCACGGCCCACGCGGAAGGACCTTGCCTTATCGTGCAGGCGCAGCCAATCGCCAGCGCCCCATAAAGCAATGGCCGGCGCAGCCGGCCGGCCCTTGCAACACAAAACCATATCCGTTCACCGGTTGCATCGCCGGCCCGAGGGCCCGCCGACGCACCACCGAGCCCCAAAAGGCTTATTTGGTGGTTTCGTTGATGAACTTAATCGCGTCGCCAACGGTCATAATCGTTTCGGCAGCGTCATCGGGAATTTCAACGTTGAATTCCTCTTCAAACGCCATGACGAGTTCCACGATATCGAGGCTGTCTGCTCCAAGATCATCAATGAAGCTCGCATTTTCTGCCACCTTTTCGCCATCGACGTTCAGGTGCTCGATCACGATCTTCTTGACGCGCTCCGCAGTTTCACTCATGTCCGACCTCAGTTTGTTTATCGACGGACGGCGAGGGCCGCCCTGGTCTTGGCTTGGGAGAAATCGCTGTCGATCCGCCCGATTAGAACGCTCCGAAGCCCATCGGACTTCGGCGAGCTTTGGTCGATAGCACAATTCGCCGGGAAGTGAACCGCGCCTCGCCGCGTCGAGACCTTTCTGGCCGCGTTGCGGCGCGGACAATACCCATAAATCCTCAATTGAAAAGCCTTCTATTCGTTCGCCGTCTCGCTGTGGCTCGGCCCAAGGCCATCGCCCGCCCTCAAACCATGGCCATTCCGCCATTAACATGGAGGGTCTGGCCGGTTACATAAGCCGCGCCATCGCTTGCCAGAAAAACCACGGCCGAGGCCACATCACCGCCCGTGCCGAGGCGCCCGGCAGGAACCTTGGCCAATATCTGCGCTTTCTGATCGTCGGTCAGGGCATCGGTCATCGGGGTTTCGATAAAGCCCGGCGCAATACAATTGACGGTGATGCCCCGGCTTGCGACCTCTTGGGCAAGGGATTTCGTCATGCCCACGAGGCCGGCTTTACTGGCTGCGTAGTTGCCCTGTCCCGGGTTCCCGGTGGTGCCGACGACCGATGTGACGGCGATGATACGACCCGATTTCTGTTTCATCATACCGCGCAGCGCGCCGCGCATCAGACGAAACCCCGCGGTGAGATTAACCGACAGGACCTGGTCCCATTCCTCATCTTTCATCCGCATAAAGAGATTATCACGGGTAATCCCGGCATTATGCACAAGGATATCAAGCCCGCCGAGAAGATCGGCGGCCTGTTTGGCGAGCCCGTCGACGGCCGCATCATCGGTAAGGTTGCAGGCGAGCGGCTTTGCGCTGCCGCCTAGCTCTTCTGCAAGCGCGGAAAGCTTTTCCTCGCGCGTCCCGGAAAGCGCGAGCGCCACCCCTTCGGCATGCAACGCCCGGGCAATCGCCTCGCCAATGCCGCCCGTCGCGCCCGTTACAAGCGCGCGTTTGCCCGTTAGATCGACCATTTCCAGTTTCCTTCCCTCAGCCGTTGGCCCTCTCAAAGGCTCTTTAAAAAGGTATCGATGTCATCGGGTGTTTCGATGGTGGCAAGACTCAAGGAGCGATCGATTCTCTTTGCCATCCCGGTGAGCACTTTTCCGGCGCCGACCTCGACCACCCCCTCGATGCCATGGCTTGCAAGGCTTGCGATGGTCTCCCGCCAGCGCACCCGGGCGGTCACCTGATCCACCAACAGACGGCGTATCTCGTCCGGATCGGTCACGGGCGCGGCGGTCACATTGGCGATCAGCGGCACACGCGGCGGCTCCAAGGACACGCCGGCCAAGGCCTCAGCCATGGCCTCGGCCGCCGGTTGCATCAGGGGGCAGTGGAAGGGGGCGCTGACGGCAAGCCGGATGGCCTTTTTAGCGCCTGCCTCCTTGGCAAGCTCAATCGCCCGGTCAACGCTGGCCGATGCGCCACTGATAACCACCTGACCGGGCGCGTTGTCGTTCGCCGCAGAGCACACCCCGTCTGCTGAAACCGTTTCGATCACGGTTTCCACATCGGCAATATCAAGCCCCAGCATGGCGGCCATCGCCCCCTCGCCCACCGGCACAGCGGCCTGCATGGCTTGTCCCCGCGTCTTTAAGAGCCGCGCGGTCTCTGCAAGGCCAATCGATCCGGCCGCGCAGAGGGCGGAATATTCCCCCAGCGAGTGACCGGCCACGACCGTGATTTTATCCTCAATCGCAAAGCCGGCTTCTTTTTCGAGGGTCGCAACGAGGGCGAGGCTGACGGCCATCAGGGCCGGTTGCGCATTCTCTGTGAGGGTCAGCGTTTCAGCCGGTCCTTCCCACATGAGTTTTGAGAGGGATTGTTGGAGCGCCTCATCGACCTCCTCAAAGACCTCTCGGGCGGCGGCACTCGCCTCCGCGATGGCCTTGCCCATGCCAACCGCCTGGGACCCCTGGCCGGGAAATGTCATTGCCCGCTTCATATGCGCCCACTCTTTGCTCGATTTGCCTTGGATGATCAGGGGCTTTGCATGGGCTTGCGCACCCCGATCCGTCAAGCGCTAGATGGCAACGCGCACCCGCGTTCTGCAATCGGCGCCGAGGGCTT
>JBCDJA010000291.1:0-3997 GCA_038748465.1 Pseudomonadota bacterium | reverse complement strand
CCATGCGCCCGGCCAACTCCCCGGCCGCGCTGCCGCTGCCAAAGAACACATCGCCCCGGATCGGACCCCGGATCGCACCGCCGGTATCCTGGGCGATCATGAGCTTTGTGAAGGCGACCCGCGTGCCGAGTCCATCGACCGGCACCGCGGTCTCAAGCATCATCGGCACACCAAGGGCATGGTACCGGCGATCGACGGCCAAACTTCGATTGTCTGTCAGCGGAACCCCTTGTGCCCCGATCGGCCCATCGGTCGGCGGCAGATCAAGCGGGCGAAAAAAAACATAAGACGGATTGGCGTTCATTACCTCCGGCGCCTTGCCCGGATTGGCTTCGAGCCACCCTCTGATCGTCTGCATCGAGATGTTATCCGGCTCGAGCGCCCCTTGGTCCCGCAACACCCGGCCGATCGGCACATAGGCCCGGCCGTTTTTGCCGGCATAGCCCACCCGCAAGACCCGCCCATCCGGCAGCCTTAGCCGACCCGAGCCCTGAATGTGCAAAAAGAAACTGTCCACCGGATTGGCGAGATACACAAAGGGAACAGATTTTCCCTCGAGCGCTCCTGCCTCGATTGCCTGGCGATTGTGATAGGGCACGAAGCGCGCGCCCTCCAGCCGGCCCACAATTGTTCGGCCAGCAAAATCGTCGCTGAATGCTCCGAGATTGGCCTGAAGCAAATCGTCAGGAAGCGTATAGAGCGGCGCTGTATAGCGTGTATCGGGGGTTTCGCTCGCTGGATATTCCGGCTCGAAATAGCCGGTGAAGAGCGTTTCGTCCGGGCTGCCCGCAACCATGCGGACGGGCGTGAAATGCGTTTCGAAAAAGGCGCGCACAAGCGCCGGATCGGTCGGGTTGGGATCGGGCAGCGCCTCACAGGGCGCGCGCCAGTCGCCCACAACGCCATAGAGCGGCGTGTCACCGTCAAGCCTAAATCCACGCCGTGGCCGATCGTCAGCTTGGGGCAGGGCGCCGCACGATCTGACAAACGCAGTAAGAGCGCCGGTTTGATCGTCGGACGACCACCCCTCGAGGGCTTGAAAATCGCTGAGGACAAAATCAACGCGCCGGGTGTCCGGCGCATCCTCGCCCGCCGGCCCGAGCCCTTCAAAGACGAAGATGAGCAATCCGGCGAGCGCCAAAATACCGAGGCTGAGGAGAGCAACCGGCAGATAGCGCATGGCGCGTGAGAAGCCCGTTCTGAATGGAGGCCGGCCCTTTAGGAGGTTGCCGTCCCGACCAATTGCCAATTCGGGTCAGAGCTGCGCGAGTCGCGGCAAAACGTCCAGACATCGGTAACGTCGTAAACCGAGGTCGGATCGCCTTCGATGACGGCCCCGTCCTTGTTTTTCGTAACGGAGATGAGCTCGCCTACAAACTTTACGGTGACTTCCATCAATCGGCCGCGCAGTCCGGCGCCAGTGATCTTCGAGGATTTGATCCCCACAAAGGTGGTCTCCACGGTTTCACCGCGCTCGGCCCGTTCGTCAATGACCTGCTCGAAGTTGCGCAGCACCTCTTTGCTAAGGAGCGGCTTGAGGGCCTTTTTGTCGCCCTTCGCGAAGGACACAACGATGATCTCGTAGGCCATCCGCGCGCCGTCCAAAAAGCCTTTCGGATCGAAGGACCGGTCAATGCTCCGCAGCTCATCAAGCGCAGTGACGAGATCTTGGTCCGTCGTGTCGAAATACGCTTCGTTCTCCGGCGCATCGAGCGGGCGAGGCTCGCCGCCAGGCATGCCATTGTCGGCCCGCTGGGCCGTCTCGACCTCTCGGGGCCGGCGCGTCTGAATGGTTCGCGGCTGCTCGTGCTCGTTGCCCGACTTTCGGCCGAGCACCGAAAACAACTGCCGGAAGATCACCGCGGCGACGATCGCCAGGAAAATAATCTCGATCAAACCTTGACCCATCAAAGACCCCAAATTCCAAACGCCAGATCAGCACCGTCCAAACAGCTCAGCGCCCCTACCCTCCAAACGCGCTCCTTGCCCATCAGAGCAAGGAAAAAGGCCCAGATTTGGCCCGGTCGGTTTGGCGGGGTGTCGCCAAGCGTGCTCAGTACCTACCTATTGAGTCCAACAATGTGGTTAACTTCCGGCGGCCGCACAGGCCGCTAGGTTGCCATACCCCCGAGAAAGCGCGTGCGGGACCCTCGGTTCCTTTCAATCTAGAAGTGCGAGGTAGGAAGCACAACAGTGGGCTGGCTTCTCTTTGGTATATTCATCGTCGTCCCGATCATCGAAATCGCATTGTTCATCGCGTTGGGTGACCTCATCGGCCTGTGGTGGACGTTGGGATTTGTTGTTTTGACGGCCATCGTCGGCAGCGTTCTCATCCGCATCCAAGGCTTTGCCGTGCTCCAGCAAGCCCGGGTTTCGGCCTCCCGCGCTGAATTGCCGGTCGATGCCTTGATCCACGGTGTCGGGCTGTTGATCGCAGGCCTTGTCCTGATCACCCCTGGGTTTTTCACCGATGCTGTCGGGTTCACCTTGCTTGTTCCGCCGCTTCGATTGGCCATCGGTCGCGCCGTCATGGCGTTTGCCAAAAGCCGGGTCCAGGTCGTCGCCATGGATCTTGGTGGGCGCGCCGGCTCTGACGGGATGCCGCCCAAGGGCCCGGACGAAACCCGCGCCGCAGACCCACCGCCAAGGCGAGCCCCGGACGGCTCGTTGATCATCGAGGGCGAGGCGGAAGACATCACAAAGCAGTGACCTTCGGGAATGGGGCAGTGAGGGCAGGGACGAAGCGCCCGGCACAAACCATACCGTGCCCCGTCTTTGGGCCCTGGGTTGTCCGCATAGGGGCACCATGCTAGCCCATCGCAAACGTCAAGGAGCCTTGAAGCATGTCGGAACCAACCAACGATGTCCCCCAAGCGACGCCAGAAGATGGGCAGCAGCCGGCCTTTCGCGTCCTCGCGCAATATGTCAAGGACTTTTCGTTTGAAAATCCCAATGCGCCGGCAAGCTTTAAGGCCGACACCCAACAGCCGAAGGTTGATGTCGGGCTCGATGTGCAAGCCAAGAGCCTGGGCGGGGATCAATACGAAAGCTGGCTGACAATCCGTGTCTCGTCTAAACGCGATGAGGACACAATTTTTCTGTGTGAGCTCGCCTATGCCGGCGTGTTTCTGGTGCGCAACCTCCCGAGGGAGCAACTTGAGCCGGTTCTGATGGTGGAATGCCCGCGGCTTTTGTTCCCCGTAGCAACAATTATTGTGGCTCAGGCCATTCGCGATGGCGGCTTCCCGCCCTTGTTGCTAGAGCCGGTGAACTTTGCCGATCTCTACCAGCAACAAGTCAAAGCCAGGGCCGAGCAAGCCGCCGGAGAGCCCGCCGCGAGCTAAGGCGTGGGGATTTCAGGTCTCGGAAGAAAGCCAGAGACAAGCGCTGCCAAGCTCAGCTTCCACAAAGGCCTTATGCGCGGCGATATCCTCCGGCGTCAGACGGCTTGGCAGGGCGCGCGGGCGGGCCGGCGCAACCCAGGTCTTTGCATTCTCAGCCCCGGATCCTTGATCGTCCATGCCGTTCATCAGCGTGGGCTGCCGGCCGCCGATCAACTCCAGGTAAACTTGCGCTAAGAGATCGGCGTCGATAAGGGCGCCATGCAGATCCCGTCCAGAATTGTCGACCTGAAACCGCTTACACAGCGCATCAAGAGAAGCCTGGGCGCCGGGGAATTTCTTCCGCGCTAACATCAAGGTGTCGATCGCCCGTTCATCGGGCAGGGTGGTGCGGCCCATCCAATCAAGCTCGGCATTCAGGAACCGCATATCGAATTTGGCGTTGTGGATAACCAACGGTGCCTCATCGATGAAGGTCAGAAACCCATCGGCTATGGCCGGGAATTCCGGCTTGTCTGAAAGAAAAGCCTCGCTGAGGCCATGCACGCGCTCGGCCTCCATCGGCATCGATCGTTTAGGATTGATGTACTGATGGTAGGTCCGGCCCGTCGGCAAATGGTTCTCAAGTTCAACGCAGCCGATCTCAACGATCCGGT
>JBCDJA010000290.1:0-3999 GCA_038748465.1 Pseudomonadota bacterium | reverse complement strand
CGGCCGCGTGGGGCACTTTGTCGACATACCGGTTGAGCGCGTCCGGCCCAAGGGACTTGATGAGGGGAGGGCGTGTATCTTTATCATCTGCCATCGGAGGAAACCTGTTGCTCGGCACCGGAATTGTACCGGCGGTGTGCTGCCTCGCGTCGTCGTCGCGCCTATGAGGCGGCTTGGAGGATTGTCGTTGTTGGGAAAGGAATGTCGAGCCCCTCCCGATCCAGTGCTTCTTTCACGCGTTGGGTTAGATCGAATTTGAGGCCCCAATAATCGCTGGCCTTGGCCCAAGAGCGTGTGGTGATTGTGACAGCATAATCGCCAAGATTGGTAATGGCGACAAGCACCTCCGGGTCCTTGTGCACGCGTGTGTCCGCCTCGATCGTTTGACGCACCACCGCCATGGCCTTGTCGAGATCGACACCGTAGCCAACGCCGAAGTCGATATCGACACGGCGCGTGGGATGGGCACTATAATTGGTGATCGTATCGCCCCAAATGAGGCTGTTCGGCAGCAATATCTGTACATTGTCTGGGGTTGCAACCTCGGTCACAAACAGCCCCACGCTTCGCACGGAGCCTGCCGTTCCCCCGGCCTCGATGTAATCGCCGATCTTAAAGGGGCGGAACAGCAGCAACATCACCCCGGCTGCGATATTGCCGAGGGTGCCTTGCATGGCAAGCCCAATGGCAAGCCCCACAGCGCCGAGCAGCGCGATCAGGCTAGCCGTCTGCACACCGAATTGCTGTAAGACGGCGATGACGACAAAGGCGATGATGAGATAGTAAGCAAGCCCCGAGAAAAAATGCCCCAAGGTCTCATCCAGCGCTTCGCTCCGTTTAAAGATTTTCAAGATCGCTTTTTTGACCATGCCGGCAACAATGCGCCCGACGATTAAGATCACAATAGCGCCGACGATCCGTAGGCCATAGGCAACCATGGAGTTTATGAATTCGGGGTTCATCAGTGTGTCGAGAAAAGCGTTGATATCCATGCCATCTGTGTCCTGCTCAAGGGGCCTGGAGCAAGGGGTTAGACTGTTTTGCCCTTTCCGTCGAGAAGCGCTTTGAGGGTGTCAAGGTGGTCGGCCTCCCGGGGGGGCTTGTCCCACCGAAGCCGATGGATGCGCGGAAACCGCATCGCAAGGCCTGATTTGTGCCGGGTTGAGTGTTGGAGGCCCTCAAACGCAACCTCGAAGACAAGGCCCTCTTCGGGCGTGTGCACCACTTCTCGGACGGGCCCGAAACGACTTGTCGTGTGATGGCGGACGAATTTGTCGATCTCGCCAAGCTCCTCATCGGTAAATCCGAAATAGGCTTTTCCGACCGGTACCAGCCCCGGCCCTTCGTCCGTCTCTGTCCATACGCCAAAGGTGTAATCGGAATAAAAGGACGAGCGCTTGCCGTGCCCGCGTTGGGCATAAAGCAGAACCGCGTCAATGAGAAAGGGATCGCGCTTCCATTTAAACCAGGGGCCCTTGGGCCGGCCCGGCACATAAGCGCTGTCTTTGCGCTTCAACATCAATCCTTCAACGCCGGCAAGCGAGGGGTCGTCGGCCGATCGGGCCCGCGCCTCGGTTAAGCTCGAAAAATCGTCAAAGGGGACCAATCCCGACAGATCAATCCGGAGGGGCTGGGTGCGTTCGTACCAGGCCTCAAGTCGCGCGCGTCGGGCCGCAAAGGGAAGGGGCCGCAAATCCTCGCCGTCTTCCATCAGAAGGTCGTAGGCGCGGATAAGCCCCGGAGCGCTCGCCAAAAGTTTAACGCTTACGGTTTTCCGGTTGAGGCGCTTTTGCAAGTCGCTGAAGGAGCCGACCTCCCCGTCGACTTTCACCAAAAGTTCCCCATCAAGGGCAATGCCGTCCGGCAGTACAGAAACGATATCCGGAAAGGTGTGAGAAATTTCCTCACCCGTCCGGCTGTAAAGCCGGCGTGTGCCTTTCTCGCTCACCGCTTGCACGCGGATCCCGTCCCATTTCCATTCGGCAGCATAGTCGCTTGGGGTGATCAGGGCATAATCGGATGCCTCGAGGGGGTGGGCGAGCATAACCGGCCTGAAGGTCGCATTAAGGGCATGCTCGGGCTTGTCGGCGCGCCCCTCAAGCCATGCAAAAAGTTCGGTATAGGGAGGGGTAAGCCCGTGCCAAAGCTCTTCGATTTCGTTGACGTCGCGCTCACCGAATGTGGCAAGGGCGGTTTTGGCAAGCCGTGCCGACACCCCCACTCGCAGCCCGCCGGTGATCAGCTTAAGGAGAGCCCATCGCCCGGTCGGGTCGAGCCGGTCAAGCCAGCGCGTGAGGAGCCCTGGCAGGCTCGCGCGCGTGCCCTCTTCAAGGCCTGCAATGACCTCAGATAGGCTCGGGGCCGCGTCCGCTTGGCCGCCCGGCCAAAGGAGAGAGACGGTCTCGGCCAGGTCCCCAACATAGTCATAGGACAGCGCGAATAGGGTTTCGTCGGTGCGTTCGGCGATCAGGGAGCGGATCAGGGCGGGCTTGGCTTGCGCAAAGGAGAGGCCGCCGGTTAGCGCTGTTAGGGCCCAACCACGATCAGGATCCGGCGTTGCATTGAAATAATCGATCAGCAGGCGCAGCTTCGCGTTGCGCTGGGGTTGATAGCTTAGTGCGTCGAGGAGGGTCGCAAAGGCTTTCACGCCGCGCCCTCCGTTTCCGGATCGTTGCCCCTGTCGTCTCCGGCAGCAACCTCCGCACCAACAATTTCAGCGTCATCGTCGCCATAGCCCACAAGCGAGAGGGGACGGGCGTCAATGCCCAGGCCCTTCGCATAATGCACCAGCGCATCCTCCGAGCCATGGGTCACCCACAGCGCCTCGGGGCTTACATCCCTGATCGTGTCAATCAGCTCCTGCCAATCGGCATGATCGGAAATCACGAGGGGCAGTTCGACACCGCGCTGGCGGGCGCGCGCACGCACGCGCATCCAGCCGCTGGCAAAAGCCGTCACTGCATCACCGACGCGCCGCGACCACCGATCGTTGAGGGCCGAGGGCGGACACATCACAACAGACCCCTTCATCGCTTCTTTTTTGGCGCCGGTCACCGGTGCAAGTGGCCCCAAATCCACGCCAAGACGCTCATAAAGGTTGCATAATCGCTTAAGTGCCCCGTGCAGATAAATCACCTCCCCATAGCCCGCGGCCCTCAGCTCACAGATGACCCGCTGGGCTTTTCCGAGCGCATAAGCGCCTATGAGGTGGGCCCGGTCTGGAAACTGCGCCAGAGACGTCAGCACTTTACCGATCTCTTCTTCGGTCGGCGGGTGGACAAAGACCGGCAAGGCGAACGTCGCCTC
This sequence comes from Pseudomonadota bacterium, assembly GCA_038748465.1. Classification (GTDB taxonomy): domain Bacteria; phylum Pseudomonadota; class Alphaproteobacteria; order M2410; family M2410; genus JBCDJA01. The sequence goes on along the minus strand of JBCDJA010000290.1, from coordinate 693 downwards.
CGTAACGAACACATCGCACGGCACCGGCTCAAAGCCCCGACAGGTGGGGTCTGCCCGGCGCTTATAGTCGCCGGACACCACAATCTTGCGCCCGCCGACCTCAAGCGCGATCTGCGCGCTTCCCAGCACGTGACCTGCGGGGTGGAAGCTTATGGCGACGGCGTTGTGGGTGATGGTCTGCCCCAGCTCTGCCACCTGGCGGGCGCCGGCAAATTTCGGTCCGTACCGAACCGCCATAATGTCGAGGGTTTCAGCGGTGGCCATGACATGGGAATGCCCGGCGCGGGCGTGGTCGGCATGGCCATGGGTTATCAGCGCCCGGGGCACCGGCCGTACCGGATCGATGAAAAAGTCGCCGATCGGGCTATAAAGACCGAGATCGGTGGGGCGGAGAATATCCTCGACGGTGGGCAGTGTTGGGCTCATGGACCGAAACTAGAACGAGGCGAGGGCCAGGTCACCCGGGCCTTCGGAAAGATGGAGTGTTGGTGAACGGTCATGGCGATGCGGGCTGACCAGCCAGAAGCGTATAATGGGACGGACCTGCCGGCCTCGTTTGAGGCGTGGTTTGAAGGCCAGGGTTGGGCCCCGCGGCCTCACCAGAGGGCCCTTGTAGGGTTGGCCGAGGCAGGGCGCTCCTCGCTCCTCATCGCGCCAACGGGCGGGGGGAAGACCCTCGCCGGTTTCCTGCCG
>JBCDJA010000289.1:0-4004 GCA_038748465.1 Pseudomonadota bacterium | reverse complement strand
CGATGGCTATCTGATGGTGGCCTTGCCAACCCGGTGCCCGTGTCGCTCGCGCGGTCCATGGGCGCTGATTTTGTGATCGCGGTGGACCTTGATAGCGAGATGACCCCCTACGATCCCCCGATGAACAACCACCCGGGTGCCCAGGTCTCCGATGATAAGCCGAGCCGGTCTTGGGTCGACCGGATGACGAATTCCCTGCCCGATGCGGTCCGCAGCCGAGCAGCCGACCTTGTGGAGGCGGTTCGTCAGCCCTCCGACAAAGGCCCCGGCTATCTGGAACTCGTCACCCGCTCACTCCACATCATGATGCACAGGATCACCCGCAGCCGGCTTGCCGGCGACCCGCCCGAAGCGTTGATCCTGCCAAGGCTTGAGGGGATCGGCGTCTTGGAATTCAGCCGCGCGGTCGATGCCGAGGCCGAGGGGCGTCAGGCGGTCCACCGCGCGAGGCCGGCTTTGTTCGATCTGATGCGGCGGCACGATGGATCGGGCGCCGGCGAGGATGCGCATACCCCGATCGATATCGGCGAGGTGCGATAGGGCCGGGCAAGCTTATCCGTAAAACAGCCGGATATCGTGTTTGGCCCGCAACCGGGTCAAAAACTCTCGCATCCCGGCCCCGCATAGCAGGATGCTCACGGCAAGGCTCCCGAAAGCGAGCTGCAAGGCGTCGCGATTGCCGATTGTTTCCGCCGGGCTTGCGGTGTGGAGCAGCGCAACGAGGCCTGCCAACAAGACGGCAAGGCCTGCGCTAATCGAGGCACGGATGGTCAGCCAGAGGAGCAACGGTGCCGCGGCGATAATCTTGCCCGCAAGATCGACACCCGAAAGACCGGCGAGCAGCAACCACAAGAGGGCACCAAACACGATCATGCCCATAAGCTCTAACCGGCCGGGGAGGAGCCCAAGACGCCATCCCGTCACCCCGGACGAGGCGAGCCCCGCAAGCCCGCCCCCGACGATAAGGAGGCCCAGGGCGTGCGCGGCAAACCAAGGACCCCAGGTGGCAAACAAGGTCGCCATGGGCTCGATCAGGGGCCCGCTGCCGAACGCCAGGGCGAAGAGGGCCGGCACCACACCGAGGCTGGCGCCTGAAAGGCTTGCAAAAAGGAAGGCGTGGGCGCGCGCTAGGGTGCCGAAGGGGGCTTTGTCGCCGGCGACCCGCTTGACGGCATAAACCACGAGGAGCGCGGCAAGCACGCCAAGCCCCGTATTGATTCCCTCCGTCAAAGGATCATCGACCATCAACAGGGCGCGGACGGTGCCCCCAAGGCCCGCTCCCACCAACAAAGCCGGCCACACCCGCTCGCGGGCGAGAATGAGAAGTCCCGCAAGACATCCAGGCCCGAGGGCGATGAAGGGCGGCGCGGCGAACGATCCGCCCTCGCCGGGTAGGACAAGCGGCAAGCCGGCAAGCGCGATAAAGCCGGCTAAGCCAAAGGCGCCCAGGCGAAGCCACAGGGCGTCATGCCAAGGTTTGCCCGCCGTCGCGGTGTCGCTCGGCTGCGCGGTGTCGCCTGGCTTTGTGGTGTCGCTTAGCGTCGCGGCATCGCCTGGCTGCGCGGTGTCGCTTGGCTTTGTGGGCTCACTTGCTTCGGCCATCGGATCATCGCCTCTTCCGGTCGGTCAGCGGCGCAAGGAGCCCAAGATCCCGCGCATCAGGGATCGGCCAAGCTCCCGGCCCACCTGGCGTGCGGCCGATTTGACGAAGGCCTCGGACGACGTTTGGCGTCGCCGTGACCGGCTTTTGGTGCTGCGCCGGCCTTTGCTGGGGGCGTGCCTGGTGCGCACTTCTTCGATTTCGATCCGCTCGCGGCGCTTGGCTTCCGTCTCCTGGGCTGCGGCTTGCTCGGCGGCCTCAGTGAGATCCTCGGCCCGTTGCTTCAGAACTTCATAGGCCGATTCCCGGTCAATCGGATCGTCGTAGAGCCCAATGATCGGGCTTGCAGAAAGCAGCACCCGCCGCTCTTCGTCCGTTGCCGGACCGAGCCGCGATGCGGGTGGGCGGATTAACGTTCGCTGAACGACTGAGGGAATGCCTTTGTCCTGAAGCGTGGAAACAAGCGCTTCGCCGACACCAAGCTCTGTGATCACCGTTTCGACGTCAAAGTCCGGATTTTGACGAAAGGTTTGGGCCGCTGCCCGAACCGCCTTTTGATCGCGGGGCGTAAAAGCCCTCAAAGCGTGTTGAACCCGATTGCCCAATTGGCCCAAGACGCTGTCGGGGACGTCGAGGGGGTTTTGGGTGACAAAATAGACCCCAACCCCCTTGGACCGGATCAAACGCACAACAAGCTCCACTTTATCGATCAGCGCATCGGGCGCGTCGTCGAACAAAAGATGCGCCTCATCGAAAAAGAAGACCAGCTTGGGCTTGTCCGGGTCGCCGATCTCCGGCAGCTCCTCAAAGAGTTCTGAAAGCAGCCAAAGCAAAAACGTGGCATAGAGCTTGGGTGCCATCATCAATTGGTCAGCGGCCAAGACACTCACATAGCCTTGTCCCTCATCGGTGCACCGCATCAGATCGCTCAGATTAAGCGCCGGCTCGCCGAAAAATTGTTCTGCCCCCTGTTGTTCAAGGGTGAGCAAGCGGCGTTGGATCGCCCCAACCGACTGGCGCGAAACATTGCCATATTCAACCGTCAGTTCCTTCGCCCGCTCTGAGATGTTGACCAGCAGCGCCCGCAAATCTTTGAGGTCGAGCAGCAAGAGCCCCTCATCGTCCGCAACCTCAAAGGCGATCGCCAACACCCCTTCCTGGGTTTCGTTCAACCCTAGGAGCCGGGACAGAACAAGCGGTCCCATTTCGGAGATGGTGGTGCGGATAGGGTGTCCTTGCTTGCCATAAAGGTCCCAAAATAGAGTCGGCACCGAAGCAAAGGTGTACGGATCAAGGCCGATGGTCCGGGCCCGCTCCGAAAGAAATGACTTCGTTTCGCCTGCCTGCGAGAGGCCTGACAGATCGCCCTTCACATCGGCAACAAAGACCGGCACGCCGGCGCGCGAGAAGCCCTCGGCTAAAATTTGTAGAGTGACGGTTTTGCCTGTCCCCGTTGCACCGGCAATCAAGCCGTGGCGGTTGGCGAGCTTTAAGGTGAGGCTTTCAGGCTTTGTACTGGCACCAAGAAAAAGAGTACCAGGTCCGGTTTGTTCTGGTGTGGCGGGCACGCGCGATCCTTTGGGTCTGCAAATAACGGCGGGGCAGGGCAAATTTGGCGCCGATCCTTGCTCTATCGCTGTCGATTGGCAAGTTTTGCCTTGCCCGACCCCATCGTGCTTGCGACAGTTTGCGCCTTAATTCTAACGCGGGAGAACGATGGTGGATGAGCTTATTGGACAGATTACGGGGCAGCTGGGGATCGACGCAGGCACCGCGGAAAAAGGGGTCGGCAGCATCCTCGCGGCGGTCCAAAGCCAGGCCAGCGATGCTGATGCATCGGATCTGATGTCAAAGCTTCCAGGGGCAGAGGCCCTCATTGAAAAGGTCACCTCGGCCCAAGGGGGCGGTGGGGGTGGCGGTCTTGTCGGCGGGTTGATGAGCAAAGCCGCCGGCATGCTCGGGCAAAGCGGCGGCGGTGATTTGATGGGAATGTTGTCCCAGTTCTCCGGGTCGGGGGTCAGCCTGGATGAAATCAAATCCATGGCGCCGACCGTCCTGGGCTTTGCGCGGGAGAAAGCAGGCGATGATCTTGTGAACAAGATTCTCGGGCAAATCCCAGCGCTTAAGTCTCTGCTCTAGGGCGCCAGCCTTCTCGTTGGGCAGGCCCGTCTGAGCGACTTCTAACTATCCATACCAGCGGCGTTGCTGCCGCTGGCACCGAGCTTGTTGCTTACTGATGATCCCCGCCTGATGTTGCGACGGGCGTGTTTTCGGTCGGAAAATTTGTCGGTCAGAGGTTTGGTCGGCCAGGCGGCCGAGCGTGTGGCGTCTATTGAGCAAGGGCAGTTTCAATCTCGGTACGCACCTTTTTGGAGGTGACGCGAACGAGCGAGGGCCAGGCGGT
>JBCDJA010000288.1:0-4017 GCA_038748465.1 Pseudomonadota bacterium | reverse complement strand
GGCCGCGTTCGACACCGAAATCGTGATCGATGCGGCGGAGATCGCGCCCCTCGTCACCTGGGGAACAAGCCCGCAAGACGTCTCGCCGATCACAGGCTCAATCCCGGATCCGGCAGCGGTCACCGATGCGGGCCGGCGGGCTGCCATGGAACGGGCGCTCGACTATATGGGTCTGGCGCCGGGCACGCGTCTTGTGGATGTGCCGGTGGACCGGGTGTTTATCGGATCGTGTACGAACGGGCGTATCGAGGATTTGCGCGAGGTCGCCAAGATCGCGGAAGGGCGAAAAGTCGCTGAGAGCGTCTGGGCGATGGTTGTGCCCGGTTCCGGGCTTGTCAAAGCCCAGGCCGAGAACGAGGGGATCGACAAAATTCTGATCGAGGCGGGTTTCGATTGGCGCGAGCCAGGGTGCTCGATGTGCTTGGCGATGAACGCCGATAAGCTCTCCCCCGGGGAGCGTTGCGCCTCCACCTCGAACCGAAATTTCGAAGGCCGACAGGGCCGCGGGGGGCGTACCCATTTGATGAGCCCTGCCATGGCGGCGGCAGCGGCCATTACGGGCAAGCTCGCCGATGTGCGCGACCTGAGCGAAGAGGTCTAAGCCATGGACAAATTCACAAGCCTGCGCGGGGTTGCTGCACCCCTGCCGCTCATCAATGTCGACACCGACATGATCATCCCCAAACAGTTCCTGAAAACGATCAAGCGCACGGGCCTCGGGGTCAATCTTTTCCATGAAATGCGGTATACGGAAGAGGGAGGCGAGATCGGCGATTTTGTCTTGAACCAGCCGGCCTGGCGGAATGCGTCGATTTTGGTTGCCGGCGATAATTTCGGCTGTGGGTCAAGCCGCGAGCATGCCCCCTGGGCGCTTCTCGATTTCGGCATCCGCTGCGTCATCGCGCCAAGCTTTGCGGACATCTTTTACAACAATTGCTTCAAGAACGGCATTCTGCCCATCGTGTTGCCCCAGGCCGAGGTGGATAAGCTGATGGAAGATGCGCAGCGGGGCGCGAATGCCATTATCGAGGTCGATCTGGAGACCCAGACGATTACAGGCCCCGATGGCGGCACCGTGAGCTTCGATGTCGATCCGTTCAAGAAGCATTGCCTTCTTAATGGGCTCGACGACATCGGCCTGACCATGCAAAAAAAATCGACGATCGATGCGTTTGAAGACCAACTCAAAGTCCAACAACCCTGGCTCTAACCCGGGGCGCATTTTTTCGGTAGCTGTTTAAGGCGCGCTTGCGAGCAACGGGCAGGCGCGCCATTGGATAGCGAGGCGCTGCCGCGCCCGCGGGGGATTTAGATGACAGATAAACGCACGCTTTTGCTGTTGCCCGGTGACGGCATCGGCCCCGAGGTCATGGGCGAGGTGGAGAAGATCCTCGATTGGTTCAATACCCATCGCGGTCTCGGCTTTACCTGGGAGGAGGGCCTCATCGGCGGGGCATGCTATGACGCCCACGGTGTCGCGCTCACCGATGCGACGGTCGACCGGGCAAAACAAGTCGACGCCACGCTTCTCGGCGCGGTTGGCGGGCCCAAATGGGACGGGGTCGCCTATGAGCATCGGCCGGAGGCGGGGCTGTTGCGCATCCGCAAGGAGCTTGACCTGTTTGCCAATCTCCGTCCGGCAATTTGTTTCGATGCGCTGACCGAGGCCTCCTCCCTCAAGCCTGATCTTGTTGCAGGCCTTGATATTTTGATTGTTCGTGAGCTGACGGGCGGGGTTTATTTCGGCGAGCCACGAGGCATTGAGGATCTGGGTGGGGGTGAGCGTCGCGGGGTAAACACGCAAGTCTACACCACCTCGGAAATCAGGCGCCTTGCCCGCGTGGGCTACGAGCTGGCGCGCAAACGCGGCGGCAAAGTAACCTCTGCGGAGAAATCCAATGTCATGGAATCCGGGCTTTTGTGGCGGCAAGAGGCTGAAAAGCTGCACAAAGAAGAATATGCCGATCTCGCCTACGAGAACATGTTGGCAGATGCCTGCGCCATGCAATTGGTCCGTGCACCTAAGCAATTCGATGTGATTATTACGGACAATTTGTTTGGCGATATTTTATCCGATGAGGCCTCCATGCTCACGGGCTCTTTGGGCATGTTGCCTTCCGCCTCCCTTGGCGAGGTCAATCCGGCGACGGGCAAACCCTTTGCCCTTTATGAGCCGGTGCATGGCTCGGCGCCGGACATCGCCGGTCAAGGCATTGCCAATCCCTTGGCGACGGTGATGAGCTTTGCCATGGCGCTGCGCTACAGCTTCGACCTTGGTGAGGAGGCCGATCGGCTGGAGGCGGCCGTCAAGCACGTGCTGGCCGAAGGGCTGCGCACAGGCGATATCATGCAGCCCGGCATGCGCCAGGTCGGCACGCTTCAGATGGGCGAGGCCATCCGCGGCGCGCTCCAGGCAAGCCTTTAGAGGTCTTTCAAGCAAGCCGACGGATAGACCAGCCGCCGCGCTGCCATCTTTAGGCGGAACGTCTCAATGGAACGTCATAATGGAACGACGCAAATTTAAGATCGCCGTTGTCGGGGCGACCGGCAATGTGGGCCGGGAGATGTTAGCGATCCTCGCCGAACGGAAGTTTCCGGTCAGTGAGGTGGTCCCGCTCGCCTCCCGGCGCAGCCAAGGCACGGAGGTGTCCTTCGGCGATGCCATCTTAAAATGCCGCGACCTTGCCCAGCATGATTTCTCCGGCACCGACATTGCGCTCTTCTCCGCCGGCGGAGCGGTGTCGCAGGACTGGGCGCCGAAAGCGGCAAAGGCTGGCGCCATCGTGATCGATAATTCCAGCCATTTTCGGATGGACCCGGATGTGCCGCTCATCGTGCCGGAGGTCAATGCCGAGGCGGTGGATGGCTTTCGTGCCAAGAACATTATCGCCAATCCCAATTGTTCGACCGCCCAATTGGTTGTGGCCCTCGGGCCGCTCCATGACCGCGCGGTGATCGAGCGGGTGGTGGTGTCCACCTACCAGTCCGTCTCCGGCGCGGGCAAAGACGCGATGGACGAGCTTTACAACCAGACCCGCGCGATTTTGGTCGCCGACCCGGTGGAACGGTCCGTCTTTACAAAGCGGATTGCCTTTAACGTGATCCCCCATATCGACAAATTCATGGAAGACGGGTTCACGAAGGAAGAATGGAAAATGATGGTCGAGGTGAAAAAGATCCTTGATCCGACCATTAAATTGACCGCGACCGCGGTTCGGGTGCCGGTCTTTGTGGGCCATGCCGAGGCCGTGAACATCGAATTTAAAAACCCGATCGACGATGAGGAAGCGCGGGAGATTTTGCGCGCATCGCCGGGCTTGCTGATTGTCGATAAGCGGGAAGATGAGGGCTATTGCACACCGCTCGAATGCGTTGGCGATTTCGCGACCTATGTGAGCCGCATCCGGGTGGACCCGACCGTCGAAAACGGTTTGGCCATGTGGGTGGTCTCCGACAATTTGCGCAAAGGGGCGGCTCTTAACGCCGTGCAAATCGCCGAACTCCTTGTCGAGCGGCATTTTTCCTAGTGGATTGATTTTAACATTTGGTACCGATGTGGCCCGCATCGCACTCACCCAAATGTTAAAATCAGAAAATCCACTAGGAACAATATTTTAGCTAGTGGTTCTAATGGCTGAAACAGAGGCTAAGCGGATAGACGAGATAGAATGCCTCTGTTTCAGCCGAACCACTAAGCTCCAGCCAACTGCTCTTTAGGCTGCGTGCAGGCACCCCGATGCTTGGGGGCCTATGCGTGCGCGCCATCCACGGTCCCCGCTCACACGCCGCTTGAATTTGGAGGCCGGCGCACAACCGGCTTTACAATTTTTCTGATTAGAGCATACCCTCTATCCAACAAGAAAATTGGAGGGACGGATGCTTGCAACACCCAGGGCTCCAGCGGACCTCGTGGCACCGCTCTTTAATCCGGCAACCTTTGCGATGCCCGGCGCCATCGATACGCTGCTGAGCGAGGTTCGCACGAACTATCCCTTAGCGGCGCCATCGATACGCCGC
>JBCDJA010000287.1:0-4034 GCA_038748465.1 Pseudomonadota bacterium | reverse complement strand
GTCCTGAGGCAAAATCGTTGTTGCCAGGACGCAACGATCGATCTCAGGAACGTTCCTTAGGCGATGAAAAACATGCCATATTAGGGGCTTGCCGCGAAGCTGACGAAGCGCCTTGCCCGGCAATCGGCTTGACCCAAGCCGGGCCTGGACAATCGCGATCGTTCCGCTCATGCGCGGGCCTTGCGTTCAGCCTCATGCACGGCATCAATCCACACTGCTCGAGTGCTCTGTAAGGGGCGTAACCCATCCTCGGGATCGGCACGCCAGGGGCGCTCGTCTTGTTCTGCCGGCACGGGCTCTTTTAAGGCGCGGCCATCGGCGCTCAAACTCACCGACACGTCCTCGATAACCTGCGCAATAGCGTTTGGCAGCCAACAATGACCGCCATCAAACTCTGCACCCGCTTCATCGAGATCGAGATGGAATTCAATCATGGGCGCCTCCCATTTGAGGGCCGCCCGCAGGACAATGCGCGGATCTGCGCTGTGATCGGACCATCCGACCGGCAAGCCAAAAGCATCGCGCATGACACCGATTGCAGCAAGATTAGCCTGCTCTGCGCTCGTTGGATAGGACGACACGCAATGAAGGAGAGTGATGGCGCTGGCACCGGCCTGTTTCAGCACGCGGACCGCATGATCGATCTCGGAAAGATTGGCCATGCCGGTAGAGAGCACCACGGGTTTTCCCGTTGCCGCCACCTTTTCAAGTAAGCCGTCCCATAAGAGCTCATAGGAGGCGATTTTGTAAAAGGCGGTTAAGGGTTCAAGCATGTCGACGGCATCGAGATGAAACGGCGTGCAGGCAAAACCGATGCCGTTATCATCGCAGCACGCTTTGAGGCGCGGTAAGAAATGCTCAGGCAATTCCCAGTCCATCCGTGCACGATGGTCTGGCGAATGCCTAAGGATTTCCGGAGCGAACAATTCATCGACCCTGAATAGCTGGAACTTTGCTGCCGCACATCCGCTTTTGGCCGCCGCTTCGATCATGCGGAAGCACCGGTCAAGGTCACGGTTATGATTGCTGGAAATCTCGGCAACGAATTGGGGAAACAGCGGGGTCATCGGCGCACCTGCGTTCAGGGATCCTCAGTTCATTTTTTCCCGAAGGGCTTTAACGTTTTGTAGATCGGCACTCCTTAGAAATTCATTAAGCATAAGGAGAATTTGGCCATGTCCGGCCTTGCCGAGAAACGCGTTCGATCTGCGCCTGCGCCATCGGGGGCCGGTTCCGCCTGGACCGGACCTGATGGCCTGACCCATGCAGGCCCCCTTATCGACACGGTTGACGGGGTTGACCTGATCTCGTGCGAGCTTTGCGGATTTGTTCACGTCATACCGCTGCCGGAGCCTGAGGCGGCGGCTGAGCATTACAAATCGGACTATTACACCGAAACGAAACCGACCTACCTCTCCCACGCGACAGAGGATGCGGCCTGGCAGCGCGTCCTGCACAACGATCTTCTGTTGATGGCAGAAACCATCCTCGGATCCAGTCAGCGGACACTGGTCGATATCGGCTGCGGGCCGGGTCTCATTCTTGACGCGGCCGCCGACCGCGGATGGACGTGCTCCGGCCTCGAACCATCCCGACAGGCGGCACAGTTTGCGGCAGAGCGCGGGCACACCGTCATCAATGCCCCATTTACCCCTGAGGTGCTCGCCGAGATCGGTGAGGTGGACCTTGTGTCCATGATCAACGTGCTGGAGCATGTGCCTCATCCCTTCGACTTCATCGACTGGGCCAATCAATTGCTCCAACCGGGGGGGCTCCTCCTTCTCACCGTGCCAAACGATTTCAATGGCTTTCAGCGCACCTTACGCGCAACTGGTGCAACCGACGCCTGGTGGATCAGCCCCCATCACCACCTCAATTATTTCTCGTTTGAGACGTTGGAGAACCTTGTCAAGGCGCATGGCTTTGAGCCGCTCCTGCGCACCACGTCCTATCCTATGGAACTCTTTGCCCTGACTGGTCGCAATTATGTGGCCGAACCAGAGCAGGGACGGGGCTGTCACAAAGACCGCCGCGCCTTCGATCTCGCCTTTGAAGCTGCGGGCCTCTCGCATGTGCGACGCACCTTCTATGAGGGCCTCGCCCAGGCAGGCCTCGGACGCGAAGCAACCATCATCGCACAAAAACCATGACCCGCCTCGACAATTACCCCTCCAAAAAAGCACGTCCCGTCTTTATCCTGTCGAGCGGTCGCTCCGGCACGGCAATGCTGACCAAGCTCCTTAGCGCCTGCAAGGAGGTTGAGATGCATCACGAATATCTGTGCACTCATATTCAGTCGATCGCAGTGCGCTATTATATGGGCCTTGTGGGGCCGCAAACCGTGAAATCGGCGATCACCCGGCTCCATGGGACGGCGCTTCTTTATGCCCGCAAGCCGATTTGGGGTGACAGCTCCAACAAGTTGTCTTGGATCGCCGACGTCCTTGCAGAGACCTTCCCCGATGCAAAATTTGTTTTTCTAACGCGCGATGGCCGCAAGGTTGTGAGCTCCTATTATCATAAACTTCGCGATGAGTGCTATGACGACTATTCGGTCCGCTCCCTGATTGGCCACCTTGATGCGCCGGATGTCTTTCCCCCACCGCCGCCTGAGAAACGGTTCTGGTGGCCGGCGCCCCTCGACGAGCCGGACCGGATGGAAGCCTTCCGCGCGTACAGCCAATTTGACCGGATTGCCTTTCATTGGGGCGAGATTAACCGCGTCATCATGGGCCATCTCTATCAGATCGACGCGGACCGGCAATTCCGCGTAAAGCTCGAAGACCTAACGACCGACCCCTCGTTGATGCTGGAGCTTTTCCGTTTCATTGGGGTCCCGGAGCGGCCCCAACTCTTTAAGCTCTTAGAACGTCCGCATAATGTTAAAGTGCCGGTGGATAAATCCCTGACGCCAGGCGAGGAGAAACGCTTCTTTGAACTTAATGCCGATGTCATGAAGGCCCTCGGATACTTCCAGAACCGAGCGTACACTGTCGATTATGGAGTGCCAGCCGAATGATAGTCGACGACAGAGACGATGCCGACACAAATGCGTGTGTCGCCTGCGGCGAGGTAGACCTTCAGACCGTATATGTGCCGCGTAATTCTCCCCGCGGCCTTACCGTAAAAATGTGCCGGGCCTGTGCCTTTGTGCAAAGCTGGCCGCGGATCGATCACGCCCCCGGCCAACAAAAAAGCCTCACCGCCGACGGCGGCTGGGGCAACATTCGCTACGGAAAAGGTTTCCGCACCCGCGATCATCTGTCCCTTCTTAGCCATAGAATGGCAGATCAAAAGCCCACCCGCCTTCTCGACGTGGGCTCGAGCCGGGGAAGCTTCATCCTTGGGGCGCGGGAGCTATGGCCCGACTGCGATATCGTCGCCGTGGAGCCCGACCAGTCGGTGACGAGCGCCTACGACATGCGGCGGGATATCCGTTTCATTGGCCAGCGGATTGAACAAGTCGGTTTCGACCGGGAAAGCTTCGACCTTATCTACTCCTGTCATACCCTTGAGCATTTGACCGACCCTGTCAGGGTTTTGGAAGACCATCGCGCATGGTTGCGGCCAGGAGGTCTCCTCCTGCTCGAGGTGCCAAATTTTGCCCACCTTCACGCGGAAGACATCGTCGAGGAGTGGTTTATCGACAAACACCTCAATCACTACACCGAGGAAAGTTTGCTGCGCCAACTGGACAAAGCCGGCTTTGAGGTGGTGATGATGCCGCGCAAGTCGGACAGGGCAAACCTAACCATTCTCGCACGTCCCCGCGAAGGCCATCAAAACCCGCCTATGGCCTGGGCACCGGCCCAGGAAATCTCCGATACGGAACAAACAATTTATGCCTATACGGACCGTATTTATGCCAACCGCGCTTTACTCGCATCTGTGTCCGATCGGATTGTCCGGATGCCGGCGAACAGGATCGCAGTTTGGGGTGCGGGACGGATCTTCCATGCCCTTGTCCAGTATGGCGGCTTGCCGGTAGAGCATCTTGGGCTGATCATTGACAGCCAATTGTCCACGCTTGGCCT
>JBCDJA010000286.1:0-4034 GCA_038748465.1 Pseudomonadota bacterium | reverse complement strand
TGGCCGGCCGGCGGTATCGGCAACGGCATCACATACTCTTCCGCCGCTCCGGCCCCGAGCACCGTTGCCGCATCGGTGACTTGGGTTTCAGCCTCTGCCTCATCTGGGCTGAGCGCGGTATCGCCAGCGGGGCCCGGCGCCGGATTGTCGCGGCCGGCAAAGGCAGCTTCAACGGCATCGACCGCCGGGATGGTGTTTTCGACCGTGGGTTCGGCAGCCTGGCGGAGCGAGTCCGTCACCGGCGGGATTGTCGCCACATCGAACTCGGTGAGCGCGGTCTGACGGCTGGCGTTAGAGACGGCCCAAATGACCCCCAGGGCAACGAAAACGGTGAAGCACAGCCCAATAAGCCAACCCGCCGTCCGGGATTCATCGGTTTGCAGATCGGAAAGGCCGGCCAAGAGGGCGTTGTCTTGGGCAGTGCGGACCGTGAGTTCCGCCTTGAAACGGCGCAAATATTCATCCGCCTCAAGACCGAGAAACTCGGCATAGGACCTGACAAAGCCCATCGCATAGGTTTTGCCGGGCATGGCGTTATGCCGGCCATCCTCTAGCGCTTCCACATGCATGGATTTGATACGCAGCGCCTCGGCAATGGTTGCCACGTCATGGTTTTGGCGGATGCGGTGGGCGCGCAGTTCTGCCCCGACCCCCTCATAGCCGGGGCCGTCGTCGAGCGCGAAGGCATCCCCCTCCTCGGCGGGCTCGCTCTCGCCTCGATCCTGATCCATCGCGTCGGCGTTCAGGTCGTCAGCGGGCGACAGGGAGCGTCCGTCATCGTCGGATCGCGCTTCATCGCCCTCGAAAATCTCATTCAAGTTGAGCTGCGGCTGTCTCGACATGGCTCAAACCTCTAACCAGCGACGTCGGCCCTAACGCAGCCGTGTCAGGCACACCCCTTTTGCCCGAACAGGAGGCGAGACCGCTCGCCCAAACGCCGCACACCACAAGGAAAACTCATACCCCCAGCCGCGCAGATGGTACCGCACTGATGCAACCTTAAGCAATCGGCTGCATGGATAAGCCGCGGTCCACTGCAAAGCGCGCGAGATGGCGGCGAAGCGCACCGGGATCGGGATCGTGCGCGCCCTGCTCCATCGCCCTCGACATCGTATCGCGAAGCGCTGCGGCATTGATGTGGCAAACGAGGTGCTTGATGGGACCAATATGGGATGGCTGCATCGATAAGGTGTCGATGCCAATCCCGATCAGGGCAAGCGCCTCCAAGCTCGATCCGGCCATCTCCCCGCAGACCGACAAGGGCACATTGTGGGCCCGACATTTCTGGGCAACATCGCGCAAGAGCGCCATTGTCGGATAAGTCAGTCCGTCATAGCGATGGTTCAACCGCGGGTTCGACCGATCCGATGCAAACAGGAATTGCAGCAAGTCATTCGTGCCCACCGACAAAAAGTCGATATGCGGCAACAACGCCTCAAGGTTCCAGGCAAGCGAGGGCACCTCAAGCATCGAGCCCATCCGGACTGCGGCCGGACGGCCCTGGCCGAGCCGCTCATGCCGCTCGATTTCCCGCTCGACGAGTTGGCGGGCCTGCAAGACCTCCGCTGGCTCGGAGACCATCGGAAACATAATATTCAGCGTACGATCTGTTGCTGCCTGGATAAGCGCGCGAACCTGCAAGCGCATAAGCGCCGGGCGATCGAGCGCAATTCGCACGGCCCGCCAGCCCATGGCCGGGTTCTCCTCGCGGTCGCGCTCCATATAGGGCAGGATTTTATCGCCCCCCAAATCCAGCGTCCGGAAGATAACCGGTCGATCGCCTGCCGCGTTGAATACCTGGCGGTAGAAATCAACTTGGACCGGCAAGCGCGGCAGACGTGGATGGATCATGTATTGGAGTTCGGTGCGAAAAAGCCCAATCCCATCCGCCCCCGTATCATCAAGGTAGGGCAAATCGACCGGCAGCCCGGCATTGATCATCAGCCGCACCCGCTCGCCGTCGGCCGTAACAGCCGGGACATTGCGCAACGCCAGGTATTGCGCCTTGCGTTCGGTGAGGGCCTTTAAGCGTTGTTTGAAGACGGCAACCACATCCTCGGTGGGGCGCAAATACACATCACCCGTCTCCCCGTCGGCAAGGATCATATCGCCGTTCTCCGCGAGGTCGGCAACATCGGGGATACGGCCAATAAGCGGAATGCCAAGGGCCCGCGCGACGATTGCGATATGCGACAATTGCGAGCCCTCCTGCAAAACAAGGCCCTTCAGCTTCGACCGGTCATAATCGAAAAGCTCCGCAGCCCCCATATTAAGCGCAACCACGACAGCGGCATTGGGGAGCTTCTGGCCTGAGGGCGCGCCGATAAGATGGCGCAAGAGCCGGTTCGATAGGTCGTCAAGATCGCTCACCCGCTCGCGCAAATAAGGGTCGCGCTGTTTTGCAAAGCGGGCCCGCATCTCCCCTTGCACCCGCTCGACCGCCGCCTCAGCCGACAAGCCCGTCCGCACAGCCTCGCGGAGGCGATCGCGCCATCCCCGATCCTCGGCAAACATCCGATACGTTTCCATGACGTCGAGGGTGGGGGTGGGCCCTGCATCGATGTCGCCGATCATTTTGTCGACGGCCTGGGTTAATGCCTCAAGCGCGGTATCGAGGCGTGACAGTTCTTTGTCGACATCATCGGCAATCAGCTGGCGGACGGCCACGCGCGGCTGGTGCAAGACCACCTTGCCCATCGCCACGCCCTCGGCATAGGTCTCGCCTTTCAGGTGGACAGGCAGATCCATCCGGAAGGGCAGTGTTCCCCGCTCGTTAAGATCAAACAGCTCACCGGCCATAATGATCTCGGCAAGGACCATCGACACGGTTTCAACGGCCTCGATTTCCTCCTCGTCATAGAGGCGGCGGGTTTGGTTTTGCACCACCAACACACCAAGAACGCGTTTGCCGCGATGGATCGGCACACCGAGGAAGGAATGGAACGGGTCCTCGCCGGTTTCCGGCCGATAGGCGAAGTTGGGATGGGCTGGCGCGTCTGCCAGATTGAGCGGCTCGTTGGATTTTGCCACAAGACCGACAAGCCCTTCGCCGAATTGCAATCGCGTCTCGTGCACGGCCTCTTCTTTAAGGCCGACCGTTGCAAACAACTCCAATTCCTCGGGCCGAGAGGCAAGATAAATCGAGCAGACCTCCGCCACCATATTCCGTGCAATGATTTGCACAATATGATCGAGCCGGTCCTGGCTTCCCTCATTAAGGGCCATAATCTCGCGGATCTGCCGCAAGAGCACCCTGGGGCCAGTACCGGTGGGAAGATCGGTCATTAGGCAGCGTCCAACCCATAGGCTTGGTGCAAGGCCCGCACGGCAAGCTCGGTATATTCTGAATTGATCAACACACTGATTTTGATCTCAGAGGTCGAGATAACGAGAATGTTAATGCCCCGTGCGGCGAGCGTCTCGAACATGCGGCGCGCGACGCCCGCATGGCTGCGCATCCCAACGCCTACAATCGATACTTTTGTCACGTTAGAATCGATATTGATGTCACTGAGCTTATCGGCGCCGTCGCCTTGCTTCAATGCGGCAAGCGCGTTATCGGCCGCGTCGGCCTCCACGGTAAAGGTAATATCGGTTGTTTTTCCGTCTTCGGAGATATTTTGAACGATCATATCTACATTGATAGTCGCGTCGGCCAAACGCCCGAAGATCTCGGCGGCAACCCCTGGCTCGTCAATTACATTCCGTAAGGTGATCTTCGCCTCATTCTTTGTATAGGCGATGCCACTGACGATTTCCTGTTCCACGATTTCATCCTCGTCGCAAACAAGGGTTCCCGGCAAGTCTTCCGGACGGATGGCGTCTGGCTCGGCAAAACTTGATAACACCTGAAGCCGAACCGAGTGCGCCATGGCAAGCTCTACCGACCGGGTTTGCAAAACCTTGGCACCCAGCGACGCCATTTCGAGCATCTCCTCATAGGAGATGCGGGCGATCTTTTGTGCCGCCGGCACAATCCTCGGATCGGTGGTGTAGACCCCATCGACATCCGTGTAGATGTCGCACCGGTCCGC
>JBCDJA010000285.1:0-4036 GCA_038748465.1 Pseudomonadota bacterium | reverse complement strand
TTGAGCCGCTTCATGATGTCTGTATACGACTGAACATGGACGACTTCCGGTTGCTCGCGCAGCCAATTGGCAAATTTTTCGAGATTGGCGAGGTACTCCGGATTGGCGATCCCGCCTTCCTCGCCTGAGGGGACCGAGAAGTTGAGTTGATAAAGTCCGGTCAGATGCTCGGTCGCAAAGTCGGTGTCGTTGCGAAAATCGATGCGCTTGTCGAAGTACTCAGCAAATTTGTCATTAAACTGAAGGGTGGGGATCAAGGCGCCGGCCCCCACAACCACGAGCGTAAAGACGATCAGCAGCACGTTGCGCCGCGCGATCACAAATTCTGCGACCTGGTCCATGATCGGGGTCCCGGCCTTGACGGTGCCGCGCGACTTGATGGGCAAGATCGACAAAAGCGCCGGCAAGACCGTGATCGAGTAGATCCAGGCTGCAACGGCCCCGATTGCCGAAATGTTTCCAAGATCGCGGAACGGGGGCGCGTCGGAAAAATTGAGGCTCATAAAGCCGATGGCCGTCGTGATCGAGGTGAGAAAGACGGGCGAAAAATTAATTCGCATGCTTTCGATCACCGCATCGTTGCGCTCGGTGCCCGCTCGGATCGCGAGCAGCATCGACATAATGATGTGGATGGAATCGGCAACCGCCACGGTGAGAATGATTGTGGGAGAGGTGGAGGCCGGGGGCGAGAAGGGGATGCCGAGCCAGCCCGCAAGCCCAACCGCCGTTGCGGTGGACAGGGCAATGACCACGAGAGCGCAAAAGCTGGCGGCAAGGGACCGGGTGAAGACGACCAGCATCAGGGCAATAAGCCCGTACATCAACGGCACCAGCGTCGCCAGATCGCCTTTCGTTGCCTCCACAAAGGCATTGGACAACAAAACGGTGCCGGTCAGCGCAAATTCGATATCGGGGTAATCCGCCCGCATATCGTCGGTCAGATTGCGCAGGAACGTTACCGTCTGTTCCAAAGCGACTGCGTCGTCATCGGGCATTTGCAAGGTTGCCGCGACACCCACAGCGCCAAGGTCGTCCGCGATCAGCCGTGTTGCGGTTGCCGGTTCGACGCTGGCAACCGAAACGGCCCTTTGGGCGTCGGCATCTGTCGCGTTTGGCGGGTCCAGCACCAAATCGGCGACCGTCAGATCGTCTCCCTCAGCCTCGGTGTGCTGATAATTGGTGATGGAATCGACCCGGCTGGAGAAGGGGGTCTGCCACGCGCGTTCGGTAAGATCGCCGATAGCGCGCATCATATCCGGGCTGTTCACATCGCCCGAGGTGGGCCGCAAGACCCAAAGCACCGTGTCTGTGCGGGTGTAGGTTCGCTGCAGCTTTTCAAATGCGGCGAGGTTGGGATTCTGGTCGGAGAAGAAATAGCGATAATCGTTCGTAAACGTAATAAAACGCGCCCCGCTTGCAGCCCACAAAGCAAGGCCAAGCATGACGAGCACAACAACAAATCGGAACCGTATAATCGTGCGTGCGTAAGACTCGAAAAATGAATTCACGGTCGTCGATCCCCTGTGTTTGCGCTTCGTCGTTAGGGCCGGGACGGGCCTCGCAATCCGGGCCTGACCAGGTCTTGAGACGGCGCTTTGCCGCGCAATCCCGCCAGGCGTCTTCTGGGCCTGCGGCGCGCGTCGCGCACCCTCTATGGGCGCACTGCTTTAAGAATAGATCAAGCAGGCACTCCGTCATGGCTTGAGCAAGGCAGAACCCCCGGTGATCGAGGTCACACCGGGTTCTTGCTTGGGGGAGTTTTACCTGTGGGTGTGATGGCGAACAGGCCCGAAGCCCCTTAGGGCGCAGGATCCGGAGAGGGCCTGGATTGGATAGTGTGTTTTTGCACGGGAGGCCGCGCGCCAGGGCAGCACTTTGCGGGGAGTTGGGCGGCGGGGAGTTGGACGCCGGGGAGTGAGCGCGTCAGGAGGCGAGGAGCCGGCGGGGCTGCGCGCCCTCCGTTTCGGATGGGCCTTCCCCCTCCAGCAGTGCCTCGATGCGGGCGGCATTACCGTCCCAGGTGAGATCACGGTCAACCACACTCGCTCGGGCGTTGTGCCCTAATTGGGTGCGCAGCACCGGATCGGTCACCAGGCGATAAATCCCTTCAGCGAAGGCGTTGACGTCATTATCATCAAACAACAGAGCGTTTTGCCCATCGGTCAGCACCTCTTCGATGTTGGGCAAGCGCGGCGCCAAAACCGCTTTGCCGAGGGCGAGATATTCAAACAATTTGAGCGGCGAGGCATACGGCACAACGCGCGGCTGTAGGGCAATGTCGAAGAGAGACGCGTAGCGAGGCATGTCCTCCCGCGACACGAGGCCCTTGAAATGCACCCGGTCCTCAATGCCGAGGGTTTTGGCGAGCGCCTTCAATCCGGGCACCGCCGGCCCGTCGCCGAGAATGAGGAAATGAATGTTGCCGGCAAGCAAGGTGCCTCCCAGCACGGTCAGAACCCGGTCCAGCCCATGCCACTCACGCACAAACCCCGTGAACCCGAGCACCAAATTGTCGCCAAGGCCGAGGGCCTGGCGCAGCACCTGCTGGTCCGGCTGGCCGGGGGAGAATTGGTCAAGATCGACACCGTTCGCGATGACATGGATCCGCTCAGGCTCGACCCCGCGCTCGATGAGCCGATCGCCCAGGACTTGGGTGACCGGCAGCACATAATCGGCCTTCGTCCACACGTCCCGCTCCATCGCCCGGGCCTTGTCGCGCAGGGCTAGGCCGCCCGTGGCCTCGCGCTCCTCAGCCAGGGGGGAGTTGACCTCCACAACGAAGGGAAGGCCGCGGGCTTTCGCGAGGGTTACCCCGGCAGACAGAAACAGATTGTAGCGCTCGTAGAGGACGTCCGGCTCGAATTGGTCGATTGCCTCGGCAAGGCGGCGCCGGGCATGAAGGTTGTAGGCAAGCTCAAGGCCTTCCCCGATGGCCTTGGGCAGACGGGCGCGGATCGCCGACACAAGCGAGCGCTCGGAGCCAAAGTCGCTCGCTTCATGGGCCTCGGGCCCGACGACCCGCACGATGTGCCCCCGTCGGCGGAAGGCCTCCACCATCGACTGAATATGCACGTCCATGCCGTCTTTAGACGCGGTCCTGTGGTGGTACAAAATCTTCATACTACGCATCCTCGCCACCTGCCGCCCGGGGCCCCCGCGCGGCATCGTCAGTGTGCCATTTCAGGCCGCGGCTCGGCCAGTCAGACTTAACCATCCCGCTCGCTTTCGTCACATCGCCCGGACGATGGCCCGGCAAGGCCCTTCCGGCCCAGGGCTGCCGATCGCCGCGCCCTCAGCGTTGCAAAGCCGCGGCCAGGTGCGCAGATCCCCCGCGCTAACTCAAAAAATCGAGGCTCTGAGACCTGCGGCAGGCGCGCCCTTTGGAAACGCTTAACCGAAGGTCTGCCATGGTCCCCCACGCAACAGGGTTAATTTGCAGGGCGAACGCATGGAACGGAGCGTTTTCTTCAAGGGTGCGATCATCGCGGGCCTCAGTGCTGTCTTGGCCGGGTGCGGCGGCGGCGGCGGTGGGGGCGGATTGGTGAGCGTCACGCCGCCAACACCGTCAAACCCTCCGAGCTTTCCCTCGCCAAGCCCCACTATCCCGTCGAGCCCCCCAACGGTGCCCACAACACCGACCACGCCGGGATTTAATGAATTCGATACCAATTACGGGCTTGCCGCGGTTAACGCCGATAGCGCCTATGCGCTCGGCGCCACGGGCGATGGGGTGCGGGTCGCGGTGATCGACAGCGGCATCGACACCGATCATCCGGACCTCGATGGGCAAATCGCCACTGGCAGCATCGACATTATCACCAACACCACTGGAACGCTCGATGATGTGGACGGGCACGGCACGGCGGTTTCCTCCGTCATCGCCTCGGAACTCAACGGGGTCGGCCCCCACGGGGTCGCCTACCAGGCCGAGATTTTAGCCATTCGGGCCGATACCCCGGGTAGCTGCGCCACGTCGTGCAGCTACAGCGATACCAATCTTGCCAATGCCGTCGATTATGCCGTCGCTCAGGGGGCA
>JBCDJA010000284.1:0-4036 GCA_038748465.1 Pseudomonadota bacterium | reverse complement strand
GTTTGGGTAAACGCCATGAGCCCTAAACCGAAGGCGTAAAGGACCGTCCCGAGGGCGAGGGTGAGGCCGGTGCCGACCCGGTCAGCGAGCATGCCCCCGAGCGGCGAGACAAAGCCCCAAAGCAAATTTTGAACGGCAAAAGCTGCGGAAAAAGTGGCCATGCCGATGCCCGTTGCCGCCGTCATGTCAGGGATGAACAAGCCCAGGGCCTGACGGATACCCATCGACAGGCCGAGAATAAGCGCGGCCGCGGTCAGAAACAGCCCAAAAGGCCTTAAGCTGTTAACCATCCGGTTCATCCCGCCCCCCAAGTCACCCAAACCGCCTCAGTCACCCGCGGCGCGGTCGCCATCGCGCCGCCAGACGATGGGCGCGCCGAGCAAGGCTCGCGTCGTCGCGAACCCTTATAGCGCATGTTCGCCGCTCCGGCGCAGGCGCGGGCGTGACCGCCCTTTGATTGGCCTGCAGACCGACCGCACACGCACAAACTTTTGGCATGCCCGCTGCAGTTTTGGACCCAACCCCAGAATAAGCACCCCTTGGGTGTGTCGAAAGGAAACACCATGTCCTTGCGTGGCAGTTCATATGTCGCCCTCGCCGTCTCAGCCTTTGGCGTTATCGGTTTTGCAGGATTTGCTGAAAGTGAGCCGCTCAAAGCCGGCTTAGGGCTGAACCAAAAGTGGCAACCCCAAGCCGAAATTGGCGTGGGGCTTGAGAGCGTTGGGCGGACAGTCGGCGAGCTCGATCTCTTATCGCCCGTCGCGCAAAACCAAGACACTCTGCTCTTTGTTAATGTGCGGGGCGATCTGACCAGCGAAGAGAGCGAAGGGGCGAGCTTTGGCCTTGGCGCCCGCCGCATGGTCACCGAAGGGCGCATGACGGGGTACAATCTCGGCGCTTACGCCTTTTATGATGTTCGGTCGACGGAAATAAACAACGACTTTGACCAAGTCGGTATTGGTCTTGAGGCGCTGGGGCCGAATTTCGATTTCCGTGTCAACGGATATCTGCCTATCGATGACGAAGAGCGGGCACCGGATGAAACCGGTCTCGTGATCGAAGACGGCCTTATGCAGATTATCCAAGGCGCCGAGGTTGCTATGAAAGGCCTCGACGGGGAAATCGGTTATCGCGTTCCGATCCATTCGTTAGAAGCGGACCGTCAATTGCGGGTCTTCTTCGGTGGCTTTGCCTTTGAAAGCGACAACGACCGGGTAGAAGACATCGAAGGGTTGAAAGCGCGCGCGGAATATCGGGTTTACAATGTCGGTAACACGGGCGGCCGGCTAACCGCTTATGTGGCCGGTCGCACCGACGATGTGCGGGACGAGGTCGGCATTGTCGGCTTGCAAGCCCGGTTTCCCATCGGCGGACGCCTGGAGGACACGACCCGTAAACTGAACTGGCAAGAACGGCGTATGGTCGACCGCATTGAACGGGACGGTCAAATCCTCACCCAGGTCGGAAAATTCGGTGACAGCGAATGGCCTCAGAACCCGTTGACCGGGGCGATGGTGAAGCAGACCGTTACCGTAACGGGTAATGACGATCTCGCCACTGCTGCGGCGGACGCGGGCGAGCATTCCCTGCTGGTGATTGACGGCTCTGACGCGGCGATCGAGGGAACGCTCGCGCTTGTGGACAATCAGACCGTGATCGGCGCCGGGTCCACAATTGGCCTCGTCGGACTCGTAACGGGCACACCGGTGACCTATACCGCGCCTGCCGGGGACGGAACGATCACCACGTCCTCCAATGCGCCGGCCTTTGTTGTGGCGAGCAACAACCACATCCACTCCGTTACGGTGACGGGCGCCGGGGCAAACTCGGGGCTTGGCGAGAACCGCGGTGTTATCGGCGATAGCGTAGATACGGTCGTCCTTACTCAGAACACCTTTACCGGCATCGGCGATGATGCCGTGCGCCTGGCCGGCACGAACACCAACGTCACGATCACCGGCAACACCTTTACCGATATTGGTGAGGACGGTGTGGACTTTCCCCACACCAATAACACCGACATCACGATCAGCGACAACGTGATGACCAATCTTGGCCTGCACGGTGTGGTGTTCCGTGACGAGAACTCCAACGTGACCGTGTCTGGCAATAGCATCGACACGACAAACTCTGACGGCATTGAATTCGGCCGGCTTAACACGGACCTTACGATCGTCAATAACCAGATCAACAACGTTGCCTGGGACAGCGGCATCAACCTGATGAGCCGCAACACCAATGTTCTGATCGAGGGCAATGCGATCTCGAACGTCAATCAGGATGGCATCGAGTTCAACAGTCTGAACGAGAACATTTCGGTCATTCGCAACCA
The DNA here is from genome assembly GCA_038748465.1 of Pseudomonadota bacterium. Lineage (GTDB taxonomy): Bacteria > Pseudomonadota > Alphaproteobacteria > M2410 > M2410 > JBCDJA01. Next base: position 1,704 of record JBCDJA010000284.1, on the reverse strand, counting down.
CATCGACAATGCGGGCATCCACGGCGTTGAGTTCCTCAACGGCAATATCGGGGTCGTCATCCTCGATAATGCGGTCACCAATGTGGGGGCGATGGCTTTCCGGATGGTGGAGACGAATGTGGCTGAGTTCTCGCTCAACACGGTGTCGGGCTCGATCGGTGGCTCGGTCTTCCGCTTTGTCGGCGGTGCCAACACCCTCGCCGGCACGGGCAATATCGCGTCTGGCGCAACGGTCGGTGGCTCGGTGTGCGACAGCACCGGCGCGCAAACCGGCTCCTTCGAGGTTGATGGCGCAAGCTGCCCGTAAGGGCGCCGCGCCAAAAGCCCAACGCGGATAAGAGGCGCGATGGGCGCGACCCTATAAAACGAGAAACGTGATCGCCTTCCTGAAGCCGTCCGCATCGCCGGGCGGTTTTTTGTTTCCGTGCGTCCCTTCGAAGGCCCGCCGGGGAACACCAAGTGCTCAGAGGAGGGGATGGGCCGGCTGTAAGGAGGCGGCAAACAAAAGGGCGCCGAGCGCCAGAATAATGAGGCCGCCGGCAAAGGACACCGCAACGCTCGCCAGGGCCATCCGGTCCGATCCGAGATCAGCATACGTCCGGGCCAAATTTCGTCCGTAGACACTGAGGACGGCAAGGCCCGCCACGGCAAGGGCCGTACCGACAGACATGGCGGCCACGGCGGCAATCCCCGCCGTTTTGAGGCCGAGGGCAAAGGTAATGACCAGCACCAATACCGCGCCGGTACACGGGCGCAGGCCGATTGAGAGAATAATGCCGGTCAGGCTTGCAAGGGTTACAGGCTTTTCAAGATCGGCTTTTTGGGGGCCGTGATTGTGGCAACACGCGCCGTGGTCGTGATCATGGTGGTGGCCATGATCGTGATGATGGCCATGATCGTGATTGTGGTCGTGACCATGATTGTGGTCGCTATGATGCGCGGGGCCATGATGGTGGCTGCCATGATGCCCAGGGCCGTGACGTAGGCTTGGCTGCGGGGGGGAGGTCGCGCTCATCTGAGCAGCGGGGAGGGCGGATGCCCCGCCTGGCACGATTGCTTCAGGTGGGGGGCCCTGATGATGTGCGGCTGGCTTAAGCGGGCCGAGCGCGCGGCGCAATTTAAGGGCAGCTCTTATCGTAAGGGCAATCCCCACGCAGACGATTAGCGCGTAGCTGATGCGTTCAAGCCAATGGGCGCCGATTTGCATGTCTCTGCTCGCCAGCCCTAACACCGAGAACCCGCCATAGACGAGCGCGACGGCCGTCACCCCTTGTGACAGGGAAGCGACGCTGGAAAGCACGAGCCCCCGGCGCAACTCGTTCTCATGGGTTAGCAAATAGGTCGCGATGATAGCTTTGCCGTGGCCAGGGCCCGCCGCATGAAATAAACCGTACACAAAGCTTATGCCGACGAGCGACCAAAGCGCAGGGCCAGTGGGGTCGGCCTGGAGTGTTTTGATCGCCGTTGTGAGATCTTGGTGCAGCGCTTGTTGCAGGGTGCGCACCCGGTCTGTCAGGTCTGCAAAGGAGACGGTGAGCGCCGTGGCAACCAAGAGCAACAGGAGAAGTCCGGCGACAATAAATACGCCGGTAACAACCGCACGGGACGTTTCTGGTTTCGCCAAACTCATCAATCAGCTCTCTGATTGGCAGCGTAAGGTAACGGTCTCGGCAAAGTGGCGACCCAGCCCATTTGGCCCTGTCT
>JBCDJA010000283.1:0-4051 GCA_038748465.1 Pseudomonadota bacterium | reverse complement strand
TTGCAAAACCTTGGCACCCAGCGACGCCATTTCGAGCATCTCCTCATAGGAGATGCGGGCGATCTTTTGTGCCGCCGGCACAATCCTCGGATCGGTGGTGTAGACCCCATCGACATCCGTGTAGATGTCGCACCGGTCCGCCTTGATCGCCGCCGCCAGCGCCACGGCGCTCGTGTCCGAGCCTCCTCGACCTAAGGTAGCAATACGCCCCTCTTGGGTCACGCCCTGAAAACCGGCAACGACAGCGACCTGCCCTTGGGCCAAACGGTCGATGAGACGGCTCGCCTCGATCGCCTCGATCCGAGCGGCCCCATGGGCAGAGGTCGTTTGCACGGCGATTTGCCAGCCCAGCCAAGACCGCGCGGCCACCCCAAGCGACTGGAGTGTGATGGCCAAAAGCCCCACGCTAATCTGCTCGCCGGCGGCAACAACGGTGTCATATTCTCGTGCATCGTGGAGCAGTGAAGCGCCACGGGCGAGGCTAATGAGGCGGTCGGTTTCACCGGCCATCGCCGAGACCACGACCGCAACTTCGTTACCCGCCTCCACCTCACGCTTGACGTGCTGGGCGACGCGGGTCATGCGCTCCAGGTCGCCGACGGACGTGCCGCCAAATTTCATGACAATGCGGGCCATGGGTGTTGTTTAGTCCTCTTTGCGCAGGCCTCCCACAGCGCGGAGGCTTGGGCCACTGTCGTTCAACCGGAGTAGCCAACAGATGACTGCCTCAGACACCCTGGGAACGACAAGCGTCGATCCAACCGAGACCGAAAAATTCGCGCGCCTTGCCGCAGAATGGTGGGATCCGAAGGGCAGCTTTCGGCCGCTCCACAAATTCAATCCGGTCAGGCTGCGCTTTTTGCGCGATGAGATTGCACGCCATTTCGGCAGGGACCAGACGTCAAGCGGCGTTGGGCGTCCCTTCGAGGGATTGCGCGTTGTCGACATTGGGTGCGGGGGCGGGTTGCTGTGCGAGCCGCTGTGCCGCCTGGGAGCCGATGTTGTGGGTGTTGATGCTGCAGAGCAAAATATCGACATTGCGCGGGCCCACGCGGCGGGTCAGGGCCTTGCCATCGATTACCGGGCGACGACAGCGGAGGCTGTCCTTGAGGGTGGGGAACGCTTCGATGTGGTGCTCGCGATGGAAATCATTGAACACGTGGCTGATGGACCGGCCTTTCTGCGCTCTTGTGCGGGCCTGTTGGCGCCGGGCGGCCTCATGGTCGTTGCGACCCTAAACCGAACCCGGAAGGCGTTTGCGCTCGCGATTGTGGGGGCTGAGCATATCCTTCGGTGGCTCCCGAAAGGCACCCACCAATGGGAGAAGTTCGTAACGCCGGGGGAGGTTCGCGACGCGTTGATTTGGGAAGGCCTGACGGTGGAGGCTCCGGTGGGGGTGGTTTATTCGCCCCTCCAGGACGCATTTAAGCTCAGCCGCGATACCGACGTGAATTATATGATGATCGTTCGCCGACCGGCCGATGCGCCCTCTAACGACTAATCAGCCCGCGTGCCCGCCGCATTGAGCGCGACGTTCTCCGCCTCGTTTAGAGCCCAGTTTGCGCTTAATTGACCGACTGTCCCCCGGGGGTTTTGTCGGGATCCGGCACCGGCGCGACGGCAATCCCCTCGTCGGTCAGGGACTTCACGTCCTCAGAGTTCGCCTCGCCGTAAATCCCCCGCTCCTCGGTCTCACCGTAATGAATCTTCCGAACTTCCTCGGGAAAGTCTTTGCCAACATTGTCGAAATTGGTTTCGACATAATCGCGGACCTTGCGCGCCATGGCCGCATAGGCTGCCGGAAGCGCGCCCTCCGTGGCAACGCTTTGCGGCTTTCCTGCCGGTCCCACAGCCCGGCGCACTGCCTGCTTTTTGGCCCCATGGACGGCCGGTGCCATCAACGCTTTTTCAATGCGCGTTGACCCGCAATGGGGACAGACGAGCGCCCCCTCCGCTGCCTGTCTGTCAAAGGCCTCATTGCCCGGGAACCATCCGTCAAACTGGTGGTCGTTCTCACATTTCAGCCGAAACTGGATCACGTCATGCCTCGATTGCCGCCGCCCCTTGCTTCTAAGGTCGGCGCGTGGACCGTCCTGTCAAGCGCTGCGCCAACGCGTGGCCTTAGGCTTCGGTGCGATAGGTCGCAAAGAGTGGCCCGCCTGCCCAAGCGGGGACGCGGCGGCGCGTGCTTGTCACCAGCGACGGATCGATCTCCGCCATAATAAAGCTTGGCTCGTCAGCGGCCTCCGCCAGGATCTTGCCCCAGGGGTCGACAATCAGGGAATGACCGTAAGTCCGGCGGCCATTGGCGTGGTGGCCGCCCTGGGCCGCGGCCAAAACGAATGTCCCGGTTTCGATGGCTCGAGCCTTTAACAGGGTGTGCCAATGGGCCCGCCCGGTCTCGGCCGTAAAGGCAGCGGGCACCACGATCATATCGGCGCCGCCTCGCACAAGGGCCTGATAAAGCGCTGGAAATCGCAGATCATAACAGATCGACAGCCCAAGCCCGCCCCACGGACTGGCCGCGACGACGGCCCGATCCCCCGCCCGGTAAGTCGCCGATTCCCGGTATTGCTCGGATTGGGAAATTGCGACGTCGAACATGTGGATCTTGTCATAGGTCGCCACCACCTCGCCCGCGTCGGAGATCAGAAACCCGCGATTTGCAAAGGCATCGTCCCCCAATTCCACCGCCAACGAGCCCACATGCAGCCAGATCTTGAGGTCCCGGGCGAGCAGCGCAAATCGACCGACCCAGGGATCGTCCTCCCCCCGAACCGCTTTGCCGACAAGCGCGTCCCGATCGAGTTCCATGAGCAGCGTCATTTCAGGGGTCGAGACAAAGCGCGCGCCTGCCCCGGCGGCCTCCCTGATCAACGTCTCAGCGGCAGCAAAATTGGCCGCCACATCGCGGCCCGTGCGCATCTGGACACAGGCGGCAAGAAACGGAGCGGAGGGCGCCATCACGCCTCGCCGGCAAGGAGGGGATCAAGACCACCCTCAGCGTCGAGCGCCAGCAATTCATCGCATCCGCCGACATAGGTTTGCCCAATAAAGATCTGCGGCACGGTTCGCCCCCCGCCGGAGCGCTCATGCATTTCTTGGCGCTTGTCACCGCTGAAGGTGATGTCGATCTCGTTGAAGTCCGCACCTTTTTTCTTCAGAAGCGACTTTGCCCGCGTGCAGTAAGGGCACATCATCTTTACGTAAATATCGATCGGGGGCATCGTTTTCGTCTCACCTCGATAAAAGCCTTGCCCCCCAAGCCTGCAGGGAAGGCGTGGCCGATCCGCACTGTCTTCCCCTAGAGACCCGTGACGCGCGCCAGCGTCAACACCTCGACGCGTGCCGCCCCGGCCCGGAGCAAAATTTTGCTGGCCGATTCTAAGGTCGCGCCTGTGGTCAGCACATCATCAACGAGGACGATGCGGGCCCCCTGCAAGGCGGTTTCAGCCCGCGGCGACACTGCAAACGCCCTGGCGACATTGCGCTGGCGGGCAGCCCGGCTGAGGCCGACTTGCCGCGCCGTCGCGCGAACACGCCGCAGGGCATGGGGCCAAAAATCATGGCCGCTGAAGTCGGCTAGGGCCTCGGCAAGGAGGGCCGCCTGGTTGTAGCGGCGCATAATGCGGCGCGTGTAATGGAGGGGCACCGGCACGATCGCATCGCACGGGGCCAACAAATCGGCCCCGGCCCGGGCCAGCCAGCGCCCAAAGACGGGAGCAGCCTCGGTGCCATCGGCAAATTTGAAGTCGGTAACGAGGCGGCGTGCGACGCCCTCATACGCGAACACGGCCCGGGCCCGGGTAAAGGCCGGCGGCGCGGCGATGCAGGCCCCGCAATGGTGCTCACCACGCTCCCAATTGCGGCCGACCTCAAGCACGGTGCCGCATTGCCCGCACAGGGGCCCGCTGAGAAAGGGCACCTCCAACCAACAGCGCGCGCATAGCCCGCCCTCCTCATCTGGGTGCAGCGGCTCGCGGCAGAGCAGGCATTGAGGTGGGAGGCTGAGCGACAAGGCAAGCCGCAAACCCGCCGCGACGCGATCTGA
>JBCDJA010000282.1:0-4054 GCA_038748465.1 Pseudomonadota bacterium | reverse complement strand
GCGCCGGGCCGCCTCATGCCACGCCGGGCCGAACTCGCCGCCGCCGCGAATATTGGCGAGCAGATAAACCCCGCCATTGCCGGCCCACAATTTACCGATCGTCGCCGAATAGCTGGGCTTCATCGAGATCTGAAAACCACCATAGCCATAAAGAAGTGCCGGGGCCGGCTCAGTCTGCCCCGCTGGAGCGAGCGCAAAATAGGGGATTTTGGTTCCATCGGCGCTTGTTGCCTCAAATTGCGAGACGGTAAGCCCCTCGGGATCGAAGCGCGCGGGTAAGGATTTGAGCGCTGAAAGCGCGCCGGTTTCAAGATCGAGCAGCGCCAGGGTGTCGGGCTCGGTCATGGTCTCGTAATTGACAAACACAGGTGTTTCGAAGGCGGAGGCAAAAACCACCGATAAGGTGCTGTTGCTCGGTACCTTGGCGGGCGCGAAGGCCCAACCTTCAGGTCCCTTCTCGCCGATCAGTACCTTGCCGATCACATTATCGATCAGCCCTAAGATGATCCGCCCACCTGAAAGATCGACGCTCTGGATCGATGCGCGGGCCCCCGGCTCATAGAGGATCTGGGGGCGGGCCTCCTCGCCGGCGAGATAGGCCGCAACGGGAAACGAGGCGAGCGCGCCGGCCGGCAGTGTTTTTCCCTCATCAAAGGTCCAATCGGCCTGGAGGGTGAGCAGCAGCTCCCCCTCCCAATAGCCGGCGATATCAACCCGTTTCGGTAAGGGCAGACGCTTTGGCCCCTCGGGCGTGACAAAATAATATTCCGTTTCAAAGAAACTCACCGCACGGACGATCGCCATAAAGCGCTCGCCAGGCACCGAGACCGCAGCAGGCCAAACCCCAACATCGGTTTGCTCGCCCTCAAACACCGTTTCGGCCTCGTCGAGGGCTTGTCCGCGGGCAACCCGCTTAACGATGCGCGGATAGCCGCTGTCAGTCACGGTTGCGCCATCGCCCGTCCAATCCGTGCCGACCAGGAGCGAGGCGTCGCTCTCCCAGGCATAGCCGGATTTCGCCTCCGGGATCATAAATCCACCGTCGACGAAGCTTTTCGAGGGCAAATCGAATTCGCGGATCACCGAGGCATCGGTCCCACCGCGAGACAAGGCAACCAAGCAGCGCGTATTGTCCGGCTCCAGACAGTCAACGCCCTCGTAAACCCAGTTCTCGTCTTCGGCCTTTGCAAGCGCGTCGATATCAAGAAGGGTCTCCCAGTCCGGCGCGTCGGTTTTGTAGCTTTCGAGCGGCGTGCGCCGCCACACCCCGCGCACGTTCATCTCGTCCTGCCAAAAATTATAGACAAAGCCATCGCGAACCGAGCCGTAGGGAATACGGTCTTCGGCATTCAAAATCTCCAGCATCGTGTCTTTGAAGACCGGAAAACGCGGATCGGCCTCAATCTCACCCTTGGACCGGGTGTTTTCTGCGCGCACCCAATCAAGGGCCGCATCCCCCTCGATCACCTCAAGCCACTCAAAGGGATCGGCCGGCGCCCCATTCATTGGCGCGTCCGCCTTGCCGGATGTTTCAGCCATCACACCACCTCCTGCCAAGAGGGCCACCACCGCAACGGCCGCCGCGCCCTGCCAAACCCATTGAAATCCCATCCCTGTCTCCCACACACGCGGTGTTTCCGCCCCCGAGCCATAGCCTATTTCCGATATCACAGGCGTGGGCAAATCCGCCCGTTGCCCTGGAAACCGGGACTCACACTGCCTATAACCCCGCAATGAGCTTGACATTTCGCAAGATGCATGGGCTCGGGAATGACTTCGTTATTCTCGATAACCGCGACTACGGGTACAGCCTGACGGCCGATGAGGTGCGCCACCTTGCCGACCGCCGGCAGGGTATTGGCTGTGACCAGGTCATCGTGCTCGAAAAACCCCACAAGGACCGGGACAAGGTCGACGCGTTCATGCGCATTTTCAACGCCGACGGTAGCGAAGTAGAGGCTTGCGGCAACGCCACGCGGTGCGTCGCCTCATTATTGATGGGGGAGACAAACCGGGAGGTCGTCGCCATTGAAACCCTGGCCGGCGTCTTGATCGGGCGCGCGGTGCAGACCGGGGCCGAGGCGTCCCTCATCGAAATCGATATGGGCCGACCGAAGTTCGAGTGGTCGTCCATCCCCATGGCCCGCGACATGGACACCCGCCGGCTCGACCTGCGCCTTGATGACCCCCACGGGCTAAGCCTTGCCGGCCCGTCTGCCGTCAATATGGGCAACCCCCATTGCGTGTTTTTCGTCGACACCCTGGAGGCGCTGGACGTGGCAAGCCTTGGGGCGGCGGTCGAGCGCCACGCCCTCTTTCCCGAGGGCTGCAATGTGAGCTTTGCGCACATCACCTCCCCGGACACGATAAGGGTTCGGGTTTGGGAGCGGGGGGCCGGGCTCACCTCGGCCTGCGGATCAGCGGCCTGCGCGGTTGGCGTTGCGGCAGCGCGCCGGAACCTCGCCGAACGGCGAAGCAAAATCGTTCTTGATGGGGGGGCCTTAACAATCACCTGGCGGGAGGCTGACGACCATGTGCTGATGGCCGGGCCGATTGCCGCGACCTTCCACGGGGTCATCGATCCGGGCCTTCTCAGCCGGGCCATCGGGTGAGGACTGACCATGGGAAAGCCTGATCGCCAAGGAGACACAAGGGCCCGCCCCGATGCGCCGGCGCCCGTCTCCGTACTGACATTCGGCTGTCGCCTTAATGCCTATGAATCTGAAGTCATGCGGGCGAACGCGGCGGCAACCGCCGATGAGCCAATCGTCATCGTTAATACGTGCGCGGTAACCGCCGAGGCGGAGCGCCAGGCCCGCCAGGCAATCCGGCGGGCCCGGAAAAACGATCCGACCGCCCGCATTGTCGTCACCGGATGCGCCGCACAGATCGACCCTGCCGCCTTTGCAGGCCTGCCGGAGGTCGATCAGGTGCTGGGTAACGCTGATAAATTGGCGCCGGATGCGTTTTTGCGCAGGGGCGAGGTAAACCTCGTCAGTGACATCATGGCAGTGCGCGAAACCGCACCCCATTTCGTGGAAGCCTTTGCCGACCGCGCCCGGGCGTTTGTCGAGGTGCAAAATGGCTGCGATCATCGCTGCACGTTTTGCATTATTCCCTATGGACGCGGCAATTCCCGCTCAGCACCGGCCGGTGCGGTTGTCGAGGCGGTCCGCCGGCTTGCCCATGGCGGGCATAACGAGGTGGTTTTGACCGGCGTCGATCTCACCTCCTATGGGTCGGACCTGCCGGGACAACCGACGCTTGGGAACCTGGTTCAACGCATCCTCAAACTTGTGCCGGAGCTGCCCCGCCTCCGCCTTTCCTCCATCGATGCCATTGAAATCGATGAGACCCTCTTTCGTCTGATCGCCGAGGAACCGCGCCTGATGCCGCATATCCATCTGTCGTTGCAGGCGGGCGATGATTTAATCCTGAAACGAATGAAACGCCGGCACGCGCGCTCAGACGCCATCCAGCTTTGCCAACGGCTTCTTGCCGAGCGGCCTCAGATCGCCTTGGGCGCCGACCTTATTGCCGGCTTTCCAACCGAGACCGAGGCGATGTTTGACCAAACCCTCGCCCTCGTTGACGAATGCGCCCTCGCTTATCTGCATGTGTTCCCCTATTCGCCCCGTCAAGGAACGCCGGCGGCCCGCATGCCCCAAGTGCCGAAAGCCAAAATCCGGGAGCGCGCGCGCAGACTGCGGGCCAAGGGAGAGAGGGCGCTTGCAGGGTTTCTCGCCGGGCATGTGGGCACCACGGCCGAGATACTGGTGGAGAACGGCCGCATGGGCCGTCTGGAGAATTTCGCCCCGGTGGACCTTGCAGGCGATCCCGAGGCCGGACAATCGCCCGCTGAGGTTGGCCGTCTTATGCGGGTGCAGCTCACTGGGACCAACGGTAAGCGCCTTCAAGGAGTGCCCTGCTGATGCCGATTTTTAATAAGGGCAATACCGGCGATGACGCGCAAAGCGTGTTTGGGTGGTGGGACGATCTTCGGAAAGGCAAAAACAAAAAGCCCGACACGGACGACAAAGCGCCCGACACGGCG
>JBCDJA010000281.1:0-4056 GCA_038748465.1 Pseudomonadota bacterium | reverse complement strand
CGTCAGGACCGGGTGATATGGGATCGCGCGATTGATTTTCCGGCGACCAAGATGTCGGTGTCCGAGGCTGATGCCTATTGCCGTCAAGAAGGTCAGCGCCGCCTGAACCTATAAGACACAGCGCACCGATGAGGCACGCCAGCGCAATCGATCGGGTAAGCGCCCCTCGTTTCCGGGTGTACACCTGTCCCATGGGCGCGTCTCCTTACCTAGAATGTTCGTTTCTCGTCTGTCCCGTTCCCCGCCAGTAGCGTGCCGCAGCGGAGCGGATTTGGCCTATTAACGTATAGTAATACCCGAGCGCGACGAGCCGGCGACTATCACGCCTGTGTCATCGCGCCCATTTCATTGAGCCTTTGCCGTTAAGCGAGGTATCCGCCATCCACCGGCAGCGCAATCCCGGTGACATAGCGCGCCGCATCAGATGCCAAAAACAGAAAGGCGGGCGCGATTTCCGCAGGGTCTGCAACCCGTTGCAGGGGAATTTGCGGCAGAACCATGTTGAGGATGTCCTCGTTTTGCGTGATTGCCGAGGCAAATTTGGTTTCCGTCAGGCCGGGCAACACCGCGTTGACGCGAATGTTTTTGCCCGCGAGCTCCTTGGCGAATGACTGGGTCATCGAGACGATGGCCGCCTTCGAAATCGAGTAAATGCCTTGCCATACCGCCGGGGACACGCCGTTAACCGAGGCGGTGTTGAGGATCACCCCGCCACCGCGCGCGGCCATCGCCTTGGCCCCCAATTGGCTCATGTAAAAATAGCCGCGCAAATTGACATCGACGGTTTTGTCGTAGGCCTCTGCGGGTGTCTCTTCGACCGGTCCAAAATACGGGTTGGCGGCCGCGTTGTTAACGAGGATGTCAAGCCCACCGCCTGCCTCGATCGCAGCGAATAAGGAATCGGCAGCGTCCGTCTCGCCGATATGGGCAGGGATGGCTTCTGCCGATCCTCCGGCAGCTGAAATTTCCCCGGCGACCCGGCCGATCCCCTCCGCCTTCCGGCTCGACACAATGACATGGGCGCCATGGGCGGCAAACAGCTTGGCGATCGCCTCGCCAATACCGCGGCTTGCCCCCGTGATCAGGGCTCGCTGGCCGGACAGATCGAACGCCTCCCGCCCCGCGATTTTTGCAAGATAATCAGCCGTGCCCATGACGTTAGGCCTTCTCCATTTGGGTGAGGCACATATCCAATAATCCGGTGACCACCGGCTTGAAATGCGCAAACTTTGGATTGTCCGTTTGCCCCTTTGCGTAGCGGTAGTAAAGCTGCTGGGCGACAACCGCGAGGCGGAATAAACCGTAGACGAAATAGAAGCGCGGATCGTTCAGCGTGAGGCCGCTTTTTTCGCTGTAATAGTCGATGATCTCGGCGCGGCTTGGCATGCCGGGCGCATTGGTCGGGACAAGCCGGGCCATTTGGAAAACGTCCGGATCGCCTGGTTCCACCCAATAGGCGAGGGACGCGCCGAGGTCCATCAGCGGGTCGCCCAGCGTTGCCATCTCCCAGTCCAGTACGCCGACAATCCGCTTGCCATCCTCCGCATCGAAAATGACGTTGTCGAATTTATAATCGTTGTGGATGACCGAGGCCTTGCCGCTCTCTGCGGGCATGGATTGGGTAAGCCACGCCATAACCTGATCGGCATTAGGCGCATCGTCCGTCACGGCACGGCGATATCGCTCAGACCACCCTTCTATTTGCCGGCGGACATACCCCTCCGGCTTGCCGAGATCGGCGAGTTTTGTGCCGGCCGTATCGATGGCATGAAGCGCGATGTGCTTGTCCATCAGCTCAAAGGCAAGCGCGCGGGCCGCATCGGGGCTAATTGGCTGTTCAAAATCCCGGCGCAGGATAACCCCGCGGATGCGCTCCATCAGGTAAAAGGGCACGCCGAGCGGGCTTGTCTCATCGCCCTCGGCAACCGGCTTTGGGCAGTAAGGGTAATAGGGCTGCAGGGCCGTGAGGACGCGAAACTCCCGACCCATATCGTGGGCCGATTTCGCCTTTGTGCCGAAAGGCGGACGACGGAGGATCAGCTCATGCTCGCCGAAGCTCACAAGATAAGTGAGGTTGGAGGCGCCGCCAGCAAATTGCTTCAGGGCGACGGGCTCACCCTCATAACGGTCTGGGACCGCAACGCGGAGGGTTTCCTTCAGCACCTCATCGCTAATGATCTCGCTGGAGCGAGGTTGGCCGGGCTCGTCAAGGCTCGGTGTACCGGTCATCGTTTCCTCTCTGGACGCTTATTGGGCCGCTCGGGCCAGGTGGCCTTGCATCAAGCCTACCAGGGTGTCGGCATAGTGATCCACAGAGATACCGCGTTTGCGGAACTTATTGCGCTTCAAATACCAATCTTGCAGCAATGCTTTGGCAAAGCTCGCCGCAAGGTCTGGGTCCTGGCAAGCGAATGCGCGCGCTTGCACGCCGGAGCGAATGGTATCGGCAATGCGGGCCTCATTGGACGCTTCTGCCGCGACGGCCTGTTTGCGCTGGGCCGCGGGCAGCGCTTTGGTTTCCATGAAACCGAAATAAAACCAGGACGGCATGCGTTCTGACCAATAAAGGTGGCCACGCAAAAGCGCCTCCAGCCGACGCTCGGGCCCCTCAATCTCCTGCATCATTCGGGTCATGACCTGGCCACCAACCTCGTAGAGAAAGGTTTGGATAAGCCGCACCAGGTCCTCTTTGCTGCTGATATAGGCATAAAGGCCTCCCATACTAAGCCCGGTTTTGCTGCTCAGATCGCGCAACGTCATGGCTTGAAAGCCTTTTTCGTTGGCGAGCAGGAAGGTTGCCTCCAGGATGCTCCGTAGGCGTTTTACGGCAATGCGCTCATTCTGGACGGCAAAGTCTGTCCGGTAAACCCTGTAGAGCCATCCATAAAGTCGGTCAGAGCCAAGATCGAATGTCTTGGAAAACGCCTCAAAGTCGAGCCGCTGGGGCCAAGGCCCCGGCGCCCAATCGATTGGAAGAGGGGCCGGGGGGACACCTGCGACGGCCTCGGCCGCCGCCCGATGGTCATTCTGCAGCGGCACTGGTGGCATCGGTATTGCGGTACCGTTTCAAGATTTTCTTGGCGACCGTCATCTTGTGTACCTCGTCCGGTCCGTCATAAATCCGGGCTGCCCGTTCCTCCCGATAATAGAAGGCGAGAATGGTGTCATCGGTCATGCCGAGCGATCCATGCGCTTGCAGCGCTCGGTCGACCACGCGCTGGAGGGTGTTTGCGGACTGGAATTTCACGAGTGCCACATGTTCCCGCGCCGCATGGAACCCCCGCTCGTCAAGGAGCCACGCGGTTTCGAGCGTCAGCGCCCGGGAGGCTGCGATTTCTGCGGCGTTTTCGGCAATCCAGGTTTGCACGATTTGTTGGTCGGCAAGCGTCTCCCGCGCGTTGATTGCCCGCCCACTGACATATTTACACAGCTCATCCTGGGCACGGCGGCAAATGCCGAGCCAGCGCATGGCATGGTGGATCCGTCCCGGGCCTAAGCGTTGTTGCGCCAGCAAAAAGCCCTCGCCGCGCCCGCCGAGCAGATTGCCTTCGGGTACACGGCAGTCTTTGAATTCAATCTCAGCATGGCTGAAATAGCCGCTGCCCGCATGGCCCATGACCGGGATATTGCGGATCATGGAAAGGCCCGGCGTGTCGAAGGGCACGAGGATCATGCTGGCCCGTTGGTGCTTTTGGGCCTCCGGTTCGGTAACCACCATAGCAATGGTAAAGTTTGCACCGTCCGCTGACGATGTGAACCACTTGCGGCCATTGATTACCCATTCGCCGTCCACAAGCTCGGCCCGCGCCTCAAGCAGGGTGGGATTGGAGCCGGCCGTCGCAGGTTCGGTCATCGCGAAGCAACTGCGCACATCCCCGCGCGCAAGCGGAGCGAGGAAGCGCTCTTTTTGCTCTCGCGTGCCCTGCAGATGCAAAAGCTCAGCATTGCCCGCATCCGGCGCCTGGCAGCCAAACACAAAATGCCCGAGCGGGGTGTAGCCCAGAACCTCAGACAAAAGCCCAAGAAAGACGAGGCTTTCGAAGGTGCCGCCTTCTT
>JBCDJA010000280.1:0-4060 GCA_038748465.1 Pseudomonadota bacterium | reverse complement strand
TGAAGCCGGCACGCGCGAGCGGATTGCACCGCGCACGGGCCTGGAGATCGCCCTTGCTGAAATTTGGAGCGAAATTTTGGCAGTACCCGGCATTTCGGTGCTCGACAATTTCTTTGAGCTTGGCGGCCAGTCTTTGCAAGTGGCGCGATTTGTGGCTCTTGCACGGGACCGGCTGGGGATTGAGCTCGATCCCCGGGCGGTGATTTTCGAAACCCTTGAGCAATTAGCGGCCCAGGGTGATGACGCGGCCGATCAGGTCGCAAGCTTTTGAACGAGCGCGTCGATGGAGGCGCGGGCATGGCTTTCCAGGAAATAATGCCCGCCTTCGATCTCGGTGACGGAAAAGCCACCGGTGGTCTCCCGCGCCCAAAGGGCCGGGTCATGATCGACCGTCGCCGGATCGTCTCGGCCATGGAGCACAAGGAGCGGGCAGGACATCGGCTTGGCCTTGCGATAGGTGTAGTCGGCCAGAAGCGCCGCATCGCCCATGAGCGCCGGCAACAACAGGGCTTTGACGGCCGGGTCGGCAAGCGCCTCGTTGCGGGCACCATAGCGGGCGGTGAGCCGCTCGATCAGCACCTCCCCATCGCACTCGGCAAGCCATTGATAGTTTCCGCCCGGGGCGCCAGGCCAGCGGTGGCCTCCGCAGGCGAGCAAACAAAGCGTAACAGCCTGCCTGTCCGAGGCGGACTGCCTGTCCGTGGCGGACTGCCGGGCTGCCAAGGCGCGCGCCAGATCAAGGGCGACAACGGCCCCCATGCTGTGTCCGTAAAGGGCAAGGGGCAAAGATCCGAGGGCGGTCGCCGCCTCGGCCAATTGGGGCAGGAGAGCATCCCAGCTGCGGATCGGCGTTTCGCGAAGCCGCATTTCGCGCCCTGGCAGTTGCAGTGCATAGGCTTCGATCCAGGCTGGCAAATGCTTGACCCAGGGCCGAAAAACTCCCGGCCCGGCGCCTAAAAATGGCAAGCAAAGGAGCCTTATTCGTGCCATCGGCCGAGGCTCGAGACACACCAAAAGGGAGGGATCTGCTGACATGAGGTGCGGTCTGCCGAGTGGCTCTTGGTTGACGGGCCGGCTTGTTACCGATCCCCTGTCGGCGACCTCCGGCGGGCGGTTAAACGGAGCGTTAAACGGCCCTTGGGTACCAAGACGGGTGCGCGGCCAGCAAGCCTTGTGATCGCGCAGATCGGATAAACGATGACGCCATTTCACTTCGGACAATCAGGCCGCGCGCTTTATGGAGTTTATCACGCCGGCAGCGCCGCGTCCCGTGCGCCGGCGGTTCTGTTGTGCAATCCGTTTGGGGAAGAGGCGATCCGCGCGTTCCGGATTTTTCGCCTGCTGGCCGATAGGCTTGCGGGCGCCGGCTCGCCGGTCCTTCGGTTCGATTATTACGGAACGGGAGATTCTGCCGGTCTTTGCACAGAGGTTACCGCCGATAGTCTTTGCGGCGATATCCAAACGGCCCATCGAGAGCTGAAAGACATGGCGGGCGCGTCTCGGGTGATTTGGCTCGGGCTTCGCCTCGGTGCCGGGCTTGCAGCAGAGGCGGCCGTGCGGGGCCCCGAGCGGCCGGCAGGGCTTATCCTTTGGGATCCGGTCGTTGAGGGAACAGCCTATCTGCAGGACCTTGCCCGGGCCCACGATAAAACCCTTGCCTATTTTTTCGACCGTCCGGAAACGCCTGAAAACGCGTTGGCCGATACCGGCCCTCTCACCGAAGCCATCGGTTTTGAGCTTGGCCCGGACTTTGCGCCAAGCCTTGCCCCGATTGATCTGCGGTCGCTCGCGGCGAAACCGGCTCGCAAGGCCTTGGTGATCGCCGGCCATGATCCGCAAACAGACCGTGCGCTCGAGGCAAGTTTGAACGACGCCGGGACCGGGGTTCGCTGGGAGGTGGAGCAGGACGATATGTCCTGGAACTCCGATCAAGCCATGAACGCCTTTGTCGTCCCGGCCAAGACCGTTGAAACCATTGTCGAGGCGGTGGCGACCTGGCGATGACGATGTCACCCACAACATCCAATCCACAAACCGTCGGAGAGCGGATTGTTCGCTTCGGCGAGGAGGGCAATCTCGTTGGCTTGCTAAATGATACCGGTGGCATGGCGGGCAGCGATGTTCCGGCCATCTTGTTTTTCAATGCGGGGATCGTGCACCGGATTGGCTCACATCGTCTCAACGTAAAGCTTGCGCGCAGCCTGTCGGCGCTTGGCTATCCGACCTTGCGGTTTGATTTGTCCGGCCAAGGGGACAGTCTGCCGGCCCGCGCTGCACATGGCCACGAGGCCCAAGCCCTCGCCGACATAAAAGCTGCGGCTGAGACGCTCGTCCAGGAGACGGGAAACCGGCCGTTGATTTCTGTCGGGATGTGCTCTGGCGCCGATCATTCCTACCGCGCGGCCCTCGCCGATCCTCAAATTGCGGGGATCGTGCTGCTCGATCCCTATGCCTACGGATCGCTTTCGGCCAAGGTCGATGCGTTTGTTGCCAAAGCCACCGACCGGGCGCGTTGGCGGCGCCTGCTCGGCCGGGTTGCCGGCGCGGCGCCCGTCGCCGACCCAAGGGATGCGGGGGCGCAACTCTCTGAAGCTGAGTTCGTCGATCAGGGGCGCATCCCTGTGCCGCCCGCCGAGTTCGGCGCGGACCTTGAAACGATCGCCGCGCGGGGCGGGCGCGTTGCGATCCGCTATACCGGCTTTGTCAAAGACCATATCACCCGCCCGGAGCAATTTTTCGAGACGTTTAAGGGGTTTGATTTCAAGGGCCGCGTGGAGGTCGTGGTCTTGCCGCAGGTCGATCATACCTATACGGAACTCTCAGCCCAGCAGCATTTGATCGCCGATCTAACGGCCTGGCTTGCAGCCCACTGGCCGGCAGCTTAAGGGCTAGCGGGCGAGCATGTGCCGGGCCTGGGCGAAGATGGCCGTTTCCACCCCGGCCGGGCGGCCCACCAAGCGCCACAATCCAATGTGCACAAGCCCATAAATCAGTGCGCCGCTTGCCACATCGAGCATCAGGCCGGCGATGGGGGGCAGCACGGGCCCAAGCGATACGCCCGGCGCAAAAAGCAGCAGCCACACCGCCATCGCGCCTGCCGCGATGAGGCTTCGCCACACGGTGGTCACCGGCTCCCAAAACCTGCCCCCGCTCAGCCGCGCAAAAAGGGCGAGGTTAAGGCCGGCATGCAAAACAAAGCCGGCAAGGGCGGCGATCACAGCCCCAACGATCCCGTGAGCCATCACGGCCCAAACAAAAAAAGGTGTACGGATCAAAAAGAAAATCAGCTCACGCCAAAAAATGAGGGCCGTGCGCCCCTGCGCCATCGCGTAATGCTGCACCGAGGAGAAGATTGCCATGAGCCCAAGGGACGGGGCAAAAGCCTGAACGACCAAAATCGCCTGTGCCCATTGATCGCCGAGAAGGACCGGAACCGCCCGGTCGGCGATCGCGCCAAAGCCCACACCGGCAGGCACCGCGAGGGCGCCAATGGCGGCGACACCGCCGAGAAAGGCGGCCTTCATCCGCACAGGATCGGTTTCGAGCGAGGTCAATCCCGGATAAAGCGCCTTAGCAATGGGGGAGGCAAGCTCCTCCGTCGTCAGAAGGGCAAGCTGGTCGCCGACATAATAGGCCCCAGTATCGGCCTTGCTGGTAAAGGCTCCCATAAGGATCAGGTCTTGCCGGTTGTTGAGCCCCACAAGCACCGCAACGCCGGTGAGCCAGCCGGTAAACCCGATAAGGCGGGAGAAGGCTGCAAGGGTAAATCGCGGCCGCGCCGGCCGGACGACATAGGACAAAACAGCTTCGGTCATCGCGCCGGCAACAAGGCCAAGCACAATCGCCCAATAGCTCCGAAAGGTGAGCGCGATACCGATAGCAACGGCAATGGCCGCGACTTTCGTGAGGCTAGCCACCCAGACCTCGCGAGAGAAATCAAGCTCGCGTTCAAATTCATAGAACCGCGGATTAATCCAGCCTTTGAGGAGGGGCACCAACGCCAAACCGCAAAACACGCCGGCAATGCGCGGATCGCCGTAGAGGGTGGCTGCAAGCGGGG
>JBCDJA010000279.1:0-4062 GCA_038748465.1 Pseudomonadota bacterium | reverse complement strand
TGCAAAGATCGGCGCAGCCTGGGCGCGCTTGCTGGGCACCCGGTCTGGTTGTGCAGCGTGCGACAGGACTTGGCGCTCTAGTGTGTTTGTCCACCACGCCTGGCGGCACCCGCTTAGGCCCTAGCGCGGCCTTTGACGAGCGCTTGTTGGCTGGCCGCTACGGGCAACCTGAGGGAATTTTTTCACGCAGAGGGTTCGCTCCTACGCTCGCTGTGTCCATCTGGTGCGCCAGATCGTACACGAACCAAGCCTATTGCTGTTCCATACCTATGGCGATGGCACACACCATAAGGGCCTGGGCTGAGTGTCGGGGTCGGCTGCGCCTTCGGCTAGGGCCCCGATAAAACGATCGGATTAAAGGCGGCGGATTTGGGCCACCGACGTATCCAGCAACAACAAATCCCCCTGGCTGAGGAGCGTGCCGGAGATCTCAACAGGATCGGCGACAAATTCAAGGATCGCGTGGCCGAAGCCGGCCCCCCCGTCGGTCATGATCAGGAGGGACGATTGCTTGTGCACGTCTTCCACGTAGAATGCGGGCGGAATGCCGCCGCGAATGCACAGACTTGCGCAGGACTTGTGGCTTTTGCCCCGCGCCGGCTGCATGGCGCCAAACCAACACTTCGTGTCCAGAATTTCACCGCGAAGGGTCAGATCTTGCACAGGGCTGGCGCTGGCAAAATCCAAATCGGCACTGGGGCCGCCCTGGTCTTCGGTAATCCAATCCGGTCCATCGATGACGGCGATCATGGTATGCGCGCCGCGCCGAATTGGTGTCCCCTTGACGATGACCGGCTTGCCATCCAAGGCGCCGATACGGGCACTGACGCCGCATTTTCCCTCGCACCCAAGGAGTGCGGTGCGGGGCGTGCCGTCGATGTCGGTCGTTCTCAACATGGCGTAGGGCTCGGCCGTCGCAACACCGCGGTACTCCCGCACGGCCGATAAATCCCACGTCCCCGGCCCGCCTGGATTTTGAGTGGCAGACAGCCCCGCTGCGATGCCAGCCGTGCCGGCAAGCAAGCCGACCCCGGCACCAAGAAAGAAGCGACGATCGATCTTTGGGGTTTCGCCCCACCCGATGAAAAACGAGTCCTTGCTCATAGTGCGGCTCCAATCAGGCTTGGGCTTTGCGGCGTGCCCGGCGCATTGGGACGAGGATCGACAAAGACAACGCCATCGATGATTTGCGTCGCGTAGGTCGCGATTTTTTCCGTAAACGGAGGGGGCGATTGTCCGTCGCCAGCGCGATATTGAAAGCCGTGCCAGGGGCAGGTGATGCACCCGTCGATGATCCGCCCCTCACCTAAAGGACCGCCTTGATGGCGGCAGACATTGGATACGGCCGATATTTTGTTCCCGTCCCGGAAGATGGCAATGGCCTCCCCCGAGCTGGGTTTTACGATCTTGGCGCGCGCGTCTTCCATGTCGTCCACATTAGCGACACGCAACCAACCGTCTGGGCCCGCGCGGCGGGAGGGTTTGAGGGCTAAAAGCCCGGTCATGAGATGAAGAGCACCAACAAGAACCGCACCGGTGGCAAGCAAGGCCACATAAACAGGGTGCTTCTCAAACTGAATTGTTCCGAGCGCAACATGCCCCACGAGCAAAACATAGGCGATGTAGACGCCCATGTGCAGCGCCTTCCAAAGCCCTGGGCCAAGATTGGCATTCCAAAAATCGTGACTGGTGGCGGCCATGAGAAACAGAATGATGAGCGCGGCAAAGCCAAGACTTTCAAAGGGAAAGCCCGCCAAACTGTCATAGCGTGGATTAGAGATAAAAACGGAGACCAAGGCGTTGGTTTCAGAAAAGCCGTGATACCAGAAGATCGTGAGGGCCGCGTGGATGAGCGCGATCAAAAAAGCGGTCACCCCCAAATGGCGCCGGTTATAAAGAAAGGGTTTGAACCGAGCGGAAAGGCGCGCGAGGGGGCCGATACTGAGAATGAATGTCAGTAGCAGGAACGCGAGGGTGCCGGTCGCGCGCAAAATGATTTGCACGGGGTTTAACGTCTCTCCCGGGGGTTGGGCGAGAAAACTGATGACGATGAACGACACGAGATAGAGCGCCACACCGGCAAGCATCCAGGCGTCGAAGCGGCGTTTAAACGGCGTCCATTGAACGAGTTGATAATCGTGAGACATCACCGCACCTCGCTGGTCAGTGCGGTTGGCAGGACCTCGTTGATCGGCGGTACGGGGCGGTGGGAGATGGCGAGCCAAAGCAGGCCACCCATCGCCGGGGCCAGCACGAGCCAAAGAACCAAATGGGTTTTCCTGTGCGTTCGCTTCATGAAATTGGAGGTTCCGTCTGTGTAAAAAGCTTCGCAAGCATGAGCGGCCAGAGCCCGACAATGCCGGGCAAAATAAGCAAACGCACCCGTATCGGTAGTCCTTTGCCCCGGGCATTGGGGTCAATGCGTCCCGCGCCGCCAAACAGATAAAGGACCCCGACTAGTAGACCGGCGAGGCCATAGACCCCCAATCCCGTTAAGAGAAGTGTTGCTGCCTGTTCGCTCATTTTTTGTATCCCGCCAAACACACCGCCATGACGACAAATAGGACCGTGACACGATAATCAGCCCACATTGCGATCAAGCTTGTCGCTATGCTGCAGTGCAGGAAAGTTCATTCCCCCGCGAATTTTAGGGTTTCTTTGCCCAATCAATAAAGGGAAATTTCAAATCGGGTAAAGGGACGCGAAACACGACGGTCCTTGCCCAGGCAAGCAACACGCGAGAGGTGTGACATGGGCACGGCAGACACGGGACAAGAGACGGTCGTTTGGCACAAAGTCGCTGAGGTGAGTGAGGTGGAACCCGGCCGTGTCAAATCGGTGACAGCCGGGACCCAATCGCTTGCTCTCGTTCATTTCGAGGGCCAATGGGCGGCGATGGACAACAAGTGCCCGCACCAGGGCGGCCCCCTGGGCGAGGGCGCCATTGAAAGAGGCATCGAAGATAAATGCTGGCTCCGGTGCCCTTGGCATGGCTGGGACTTTGATCCGCTAACCGGCAAACCACCCGGGGGGCATGAGGATGCGGGCCAAGCCCTTTTCGAGGTGGAGCTGCGCGGCGAGGAGGTCTTTGTTGCGGTTCCTGCCCTGCCGCCGCGGGCGCGCACAATTGCCGATGTGATGGCCGAAACGATGACCAATTGGGGCGTTTCAAGCGTCTTTGGGATGGTTGGCCATTCCAACCTTGGTCTCGCCGATGCCTTGCGCATGCAGGAAGCGGAAGGCCGATTGCGGTACTATGGCATTCGCCATGAGGGAGCGGCCGCTTTTGCCTGCTCCGCCTATGGCAAGCTGACCGGCACTCCGGCTGCCGCGCTGACCATTGCCGGGCCCGGGGCGACCAATTTGTTGACTGGGTTATGGGATGCAAAGGTCGATGGGGCCCCTGCCCTGGCACTAACAGGCCAAGTCCAAGATCAAGTGGTGGGCGTTCATGCCTTCCAGGATATCGATCTTGAAGCCGCGTTCGAGGCGGTTGCCGATTTTTCTGAAACGGTTCATCTAACATCCGACCACGCCTTATTAATGTCGCAGGCGATCAAGACCGCCACGATCAAGGGCGGCGTGGGGCACCTGGTGTTTCCGGATAATGTGCAGCCCGTGCCTGCAGATGAGGGCGCGGAGGCGCACGATCCGGTCGGCCGCATGGCCGATTTATCGGTCAGTCCGCCATCCGCCGCCCTTCAGGAGGCCATCGCCCTGATTGCCCGGTCCGAACGTCCGCTCATCGTGGTCGGCTACGGCGCCTTGGATGGCATGGAGCGTGTGATCGCTCTTGCAGAGCTCTTAGGGGCGCCTGTGGCAACCACCTTCAAGGCGAAAGGCCAAATTGGTGATGATCATCCGTTGGCGGCGGGTGTTATGGGCCGGTCCGGCACACCGATCGCGAGCTGGTTTATGAACGAGGCGGACTTGCTCGTCGTCTTCGGCTCGAGTTTTTCAGACCATACCGGCCTTTATGATTATCTGCCGACGGTACAAGTCGACACCGATGCCATGCGCCTTGGCAAGCGCCATCCGGTGACCGTGCCAGTGATGGGGGAT
>JBCDJA010000278.1:0-4066 GCA_038748465.1 Pseudomonadota bacterium | reverse complement strand
GAATGGGTGTTTGTGATGCAAATCGGACTAGCAAAATATCCCGCATCCCGGATCCAATGGCTGCCGGTGAGCTCTCCATTGCCGTTGAAGGCATGCATTCCGGCATAAACATAAGAGAGGGGGGCCGCGCGCCCGCGAGGCAAAATCGCAGTGACGCCTGTCTGCACCACCGGGCCTTCGTCCTCACCGTTCTTGCCCTGGGTGAGTGTCGAAAATCCAACCTCAACACCCGGCACATCGGTGATCGCATTCAACGCGCCGGCCTCGCCCAAAAAGGGTAGACCGAGGTCTCGTCCTCGTGGTTTGTCAGCCATCGTCATACCCTGTGTAACCTTATCGTTCTGTAACGGTCACGCCCGCCTCGGCGGTCCCGCCAGGCCGGGCCACCCGCAATCATGCAACGCGGTCCAAAACGCATCGCACTTTCTCGAAGGTCGCTGCAATATCATCCGGCTTGGCGTTCAAGAACGGCGAAAACTGCAGAATGTCGGTACCGTTGCGCACGATCAGGTCTTCTTCCCAGAAGCAGATTTTGTGAACGTCCAATCCCCGTGCACCAGGGGCCCCCTCCCTCGGCGCCAGTTCAATGGCCCCCATCAAACCGATGTTCCGTATATCTATTACTTTTGGGTGGTCCGAGAGGTCGTGTATCGCCTCTTCAAACAAGGCCTCAAGAGAGCGCGCTTGCTGGAACGTGCCTTCCGCCTCATAGGCATCCAACGCGGCACATCCCGCCGCTGCCGCGACAGGGTGACCCGAATAGGTATAGCCGTGAAAGAACTCAGGCAGCTGAAGGGGGCCGTCGCATATCGCGTTGTAAATCTCATCTCTCACCAACACGGCCCCCATGGGGATGGCGCCGTTCGTCAGGCCTTTTGCGGTCGTGATGATGTCCGGCATGACGTCAAATAGGTTGGCCGCGAAAGCCGAGCCAAGACGCCCAAAGGCCGTGATGACCTCATCGAAGATCAGCAATAATCCGTGCTGATCACAGATTTCTTTCAGTCTTTTGAGGTAGCCCTTTGGGGGAGGCAACACACCGGTCGATCCCGCCACCGGCTCCACCATCACCGCGGCGATGGTCGACCCACCGCGGTCGTTGCAGATGTCGGTGAGGACATCGGCGAGGTGCCTGCCCCACGCCGGCTCCCCTTTTGAAAAGGCATTATGATCCAGATTGTGTGTGTGCGGTAGATGGTCCACATGAGGAAGAAGATTTGCCACGAACGCCGCACGATTGGCCGGTATTCCCCCGACTGACAGACCGCCGAAATTCACGCCGTGATAGCCACGCTCGCGGCCTACGAAGCGGACCCGCCCCTCCGCGCCCTTGGCATGATGATAGGCCAAGGCTATTTTAAGGGCTGTATCAGCAGCTTCCGACCCGGAATTTGCAAAAAACACTTTGTTAAACCCAGGCGGCGCGAGCTCGACTAGCCGCTCGGCAAGGGCAAAGGCCTGGTCATTCCCAACCTGAAATCCCATCGCAACATCAAGCGTTGCCGACTGTGTGGCGATCGCTTCAACAATCTTCGGGTGGCAGTGGCCAAGCCCGGTCGTCCAAAGACCTGAAAAGCTATCATAGATCTCGCGGCCGTCCGCACTTCGGTAATAATGTCCCTGTGCGCCTGTAATGAGCCGCGGCGCAGACTTGAAATCTCGATTGGCGGTGAAGGGCATCCAATGGGCGTCGATTGCCTCTTGCGAAATCGACCGGCTTACTCGTCTTTGTAAAGACATTCTTGTCCCGAACCTCAAGTGGCGCGCGCCGGGGACATGGTTGAGCTGCCCGGCGCACGGTTGACCCTCCCAACCAATGCACGCCATTGACCAATGGACTGCATTGATCAAACGATTGTCCGTATTCGCTACTTTTTGAACAAAGTCACCCTAGGCAGAAAGCGTAAAGCCCAGCCCTGGCGTTGCGCAACGGGTTATCTGCCGATCGGTAACCTGTTGATTTTACCTTCGTTTGCACTATAGTGTTTAGAATATTGAACACTCGGGGCGCCCTTGACGGCCACCCTGCCTCAACCACTTCGGAAACGACCGATGAGCAAATCTGACGACGCTACAGATATCCCCCGCCGCCTCAAGACCCTTCGCAAATCCGTTGGTCTGTCCCAACGCCAGTTGTCGCAACGGGCCGGCGTGTCGAACGCAACCATCTCACAGATCGAGTCTGGGGCGTTCAGTCCAACAGTTGGAATGCTGAAGAAGATATTGGACGGCGTGCCGATGAGCCTTGCCGAATTTTTTACCTATGAGAAGGACGGCGACCAAGGCAAAGTCTTTTTCAAGGCCCACGAATTGATAGAAATCTCAAAGGGCGGCGTGTCCTATCGGCAGGTCGGCGGCAATCTCAAAGACAAAGCCATCCAGCTCCTGCGCGAGCGGTACGAGCCAGGCGCCGATACGGGCCGCCACAGCCTGCGTCACGAGGGCGAAGAATGCGGATTAATTCTTTCCGGCCGCCTCACGGTGACTGTCGCCGGTGAAACGCGAACCCTTGAAGCTGGCGATGCCTATTACTTCGCCAGCGATCACCCCCATGCTTTCAAGAACGAGGGGCCCGTTCCGTGTGAGCTCATTACGGCGTGTACGCCCCCAAGCTTCTAATCGAGAAGCGGCGCTCCAGGGTTTCATCTTCTTTTTTACAGACAACAAGCTAAAAAATCGGCATGGGGAGCGCCTTAGGTCGCCGGGAGCACCGAGCTCCAGGAGAAACCGACAAGCTCTTCGCTTTGCTGCCACAGGTTCTGCGCATCCGCCTCATTGAGCGCCTTCTCTGAGACGAGACCGTCTCCGACCGGGCCGCGGCTTTCCCCCATGCCCGTTGGACCATAATACGCTCCGGGTACCGCTTCCGTGCCGGCGGCGCTAAGAACCGTTGGGATCGCGCCTTTGGCGGCCGGTTGGGCAAGCAATGCGTTGGTGACCTTGTAGACGAGGTTCCACACCCCAGTTGGTCCCGTGCTTTGCAGCGCTGTATCAGAGTATCCCGGATGACAGGCATAGCTGGTGACGGGGCTGTTCGCGGCTTGCAGTTTGCGATGGAGTTCCAAGGCATACAGCATGTTTGCCAGCTTGCTCTGTCCATAGGCATAGGTTGGCGAATAATTCTTCGTCATCATGAGATCATCGAGATACATCCGGCCGAATTTGTGGGCGATGCTGCTGACAGTGACAATCCGTCCAGCCGCTCCCGCAACGAGATCGAACAGCAGGCCGTTCAACAAAAAGTGGCCGAGATGATTGGTGCCGATTTGCATTTCAAAACCATCAGCCGTCTGCTGTTTTGGCGTTTGCATGATCCCCGCATTATTGATCAGGGCATCCAATTGGGATGTCCGTGTACGGGTCTCCTCGGCTGCGGCCCGCACCGAGGAGAGGTCGGCCAGGTCGAGCCGCACCTGCTCAACGCTGCCTTTGACGAGGGGCCTGAGGGCCTCCACCGCGCGTCCGGCTTTTTCCGGGTTGCGGGCGGCAATGAGGATGTTGCCCCCCGCCTGGCCGAGATACTTTGCCGCCTCAAACCCAATGCCGGAATTGCCGCCGGTTATCAGATAGGTTTGGCCGGTAAGATCCGGCAGCCGATCCACCTTCCAATCTCGAAATCCGCTGTCGACGATCTTTTTCGGCATGGGAGCCCCCTTCATTGGCGTGATTGTTCCGTGCGTCGTCATCGACAAATATTGCCTTGCAACTCCTTGTCAACATTTTCGGCTATTTTAGTTCGTACAAAAACTGATATGTAGACTTCGACCACGAAGAAAGGGCACAGCCTTTCGGTACCAACCCTAAAAAAGGCCGCGACTGCGGCCCGGGCTTTGCCCGCCCCATCGGAGCCGCGAGCAACGCGAGCCGGCGTAAGATCACAACACCCCGCCTCGACGCCCCTCTCCCGAGGCGTTACCGTGAAAAGAAAATGAACCGAAAACCAATGCTAAGGCCGCATTTTCCGTGCGATCGTCGGGCGGTCAGCAGCTCATTATCCCGAACATCGAAGGCAGGATCAGACGACATGAAACGCTTATTATTGTTTGTTTCCCTTGTGATTGGCGTT